>WFSH01000060.1 GCA_015486145.1 Mesoaciditogaceae bacterium | reverse complement strand
ACGTGGATGGCGTTGCTGGACACGAAGAAGAGATAGTAAAAGCGTCTGAGAAAGCCGATTTTGTTTACCTTCCCGGAGCGGTAACCGATGAGATAGCTTCGAAGTTGGAGTGTGACATAATCGTTCCAAACAGTGGGAACATATTTTCTGATTCAGGCAAGTTCAAAGTTTTGAATCCCACACGAGTGGTTGGTGTGGCCGTAAATTCTTCGTCTGTGAAGGGCTTAGAAATGGATTCCAGTGAGCTAATTTTTGAACTTCAAAAGCGATTAAATGATATAATTGTTTTCGATGTGCTTCACGCGTGATCTTTACAGTGTTCGGAAAAGCTATTTGGTGTGTGTTTGGTGAAAGGAGCAATCATTTATGGAATTTGCGGTTAAAAGGAGCGAGCTCGCTTTTCATTTGGATTTACTCTCGAGGGCGGTGGCTTCAAGACCCATAAAACCCGTTTTGAATGGAATCTTTTTTAAGGTTGACAACGGTTTAAAGATGACCGCCACGGATATGGAATTTACGGTAAAGTCAGAGATACCAAACGTGTCTGGAGACGGTGCCTTTGTTGTAGATGCAAAAACCGTTTATGAAATTGTGAAAAGTCTTCCAGGGAACGAAGTTCACTTTTCGAAAAATGGTGACAAAGTGGAAATATCATCTGGCAACAGCAGATTTCAAATATTCACTCAGGATCCCGAAGATTTTCCCGAGGTGAGAATACCTTACGACGGTGCGCAATACGAATTGGAACGCGTGAAACTGGCTGAAATGATCGACCGGGTTTCTTTCAGTGCCGCCACAGAGGGAAGCATGCGAAACCTCAACGGAGTGTATTTTGAAATGGAGGGAAACAATTTCAGAACGGTTGCGGTGGATGGGTTCAGAATGTCACTCGCTGAAGAGAGAGTTACCAGCAAGGGAAACATGAATTTTCTACTGTCGCTTAAAGCCGTCAGAGAGCTTTCACGTTCTTTGGGAGCTTCAAATTTAGAAAAGATAACCATGCGTTTGGAAAACAGGCAAGTGGCGTTTGAGATAGGCAACGTTGTCTTGGTTTGTAAAAGCGTGGATGCCGACTTTCCAAATTACAAGCGTGTTATACCGGACAAGTTCAAAACTCGTGTGATTGTTGATAGAAATAAACTCCTCGGTGCGGTAAAGAGGGCAAGCATAGTAACCCGTGCCGGTGCTGAAGCGGTAAAATTTTCGATCGAAGATGGAAAGATGAAAGTTTCTTCCAAAACGATTGATCTGGGTGAAGCGGAAGAAGTTCTTGAAGTGCAAAGTGAGGGAGAACCGATAGTTGTTGCGTTTAATCCGGTATTCGTGCTTGATGCGCTGAGTCATACAGATGTGGAAAAGGTACAGTTGAATTTTGTGGAGGCGAACAAACCCTTGATGATCGACACCCCGGATCTTGAAGGATATTTTTTCATCGTGATGCCGGTGAGGATCTGATGAGAGCGGGTATTGGGTACGACGTTCACCGTCTTGTAGAAGGCCGGAAACTGGTGCTCGGTGGGGTGGAAATTCCTTATTCGATGGGTTTGTATGGACATTCAGATGGTGATGTTATAGCTCATGCCGTGGGAGACGCCATTCTGGGTGCGAGTGGTCTTGGAGATTTGGGAATGTACTTTCCACCCAACGATCCGAGGTACAAAGGAATTTCTTCCATGATCATCTTGAAAGAGATCAAAAAAATGGTCAAACACCATCAGTTCAAAATTGACTACGTTGACGTCATGCTTGTGATGGAGGAACCCAAAATATCGCCCTACGTTGAAGAAATGTGTAAAAGAATTTCTGAAACCCTCGAAATGGATAGAACGAGAGTCAGTGTGAAAGCAACCACGAATGAAGGTATGGGTTTTGTTGGTCGAAAAGAGGGTGTCAGTGCGATGGCGATTTGTCTTTTGAAAGAACCTGTTTGAACTTGGGGCGATAGATGAACTTTTTGGGAAATATCACCATAGGGCAGTACATTCCTACAAATTCTTTTTTGCACAAACTCGATCCCAGATCCAAGATTGTGTTCAACCTCACCCTCATAGCTGCCGTCTTTTTAGTTGCCAACTTTTACCAGTACGCGTTGTTAGGTGGGGTGATTTTTTTTATGATCGTCATGAGTAAAGTCCCCATCTCTCATTACATTCGTGGACTGAAAGCTCTTTGGATATTGATCGCTTTAACCGCCGTTTTTCAAATTTTTTCAGGTGGCGGTGGAAGTGTGGTATTCACATTTTGGTTTTTGAAAATCACAAACGTTGCGGTCAACAACACGGTGTTTATAACTTTGAGACTGATCTTTGTCATTTTGGCGGCTTCGGTTTTAACGCTCACCACCTCTCCAATTCAGCTCGCGGATGGTTTGGAATCACTCATGCAAATGTTCCGTTTTCCGAAAGAGTGGGCGCATGATTTTTCGATGATGATAAGCATAGCCTTCAGATTTATACCAGTTTTGGCGGTTGAGGCAGAAAACGTGATGCGTGCACAGCTGTCGAGAGGAGCGCATTTTGATAGAGGCGGTTTGATACAGAGGGCAAAGGGGATGGTGCCACTTCTGGTGCCACTTTTTGTTGGGGCTGTGAGAATGGCTGATGAACTTGCGATTGCCATGGAAGCACGGTGCTACAGAGGTGTCGAGGGGAGGACCAAGTACAAGCAGTTGAAAATGAAAAAAGCGGATTACGTTCTCATAGTGTTGGGTGCCGTTTTAATTTTGATAATTGCATTGCGTCTTGGATTTTGAAAAGTCTTTTCATTCTTAATGTGGTTGAAAATTGTAGTTCTCTGACAATGATAGTATGTGCGAATGAAAGTTTTTGAGAGGGTGAAACGTGTGAACGTTGAAGTACTTTCGGTACCAACTGAGAAACCGAGGCGTGATTCTTACGATCTCGTCGTTGTGGTGGATACTTTGCGGGCATCAACCGTGATCGTTAAAGCTTTGCACAACGGAGCCATGGCCGTGTACCCAGTGGGTACGATTTCAGAGGCGGAGGAGGTTAAATCCGTTTTGCCTTTGGCAATTCTGGCGGGCGAAAGAAAATCTTTCAAAATAAAAGGATTCGATCTTGGTAATTCTCCTCTGGAGTTTACTGAAGAAAATGTGAAAGGAAAAAATGTTGTACTCACCACGTCTAACGGGACAAAAGCGGTGAAAAAATTTCAGGGGTACGGCACGACTGTATCCATGGCTTTTTCAAACGTGAAAAGTGTTGCGAGCTACTCGAAAGAGTTCCAAAACATATTGGTTGTTTGTTCAGGAAGTCACGGTGAGCTTGCCTTGGAAGACCTTTACACCGCTGGTGTATTCGTGAATCAGCTTGAAATGCCAGCTCTTAACGATGGTGGCTTGATCGCTCGTACGCTATCGAGCGAAGACCCAATAAAAGTTTTCAAAACCGCCCACCACGGAAGGTACCTTTCTGAAAAAGGAATGGCAGAAGACCTTGTGGAGTCTTGCATCGAAAGAGATGTGGTGCCGATTTTGAAAAGAGATCCTATGGGTTTAGAATTTTTTACTTCTTTCCATCTTTTTCGTGGATAAAAGTGTGTGAAAGGTAACGATTTCTTTGGCAAATCATATTAGAAATGATAAAACCATAAGACATGTTGAAAAAGTGAAGTATTCAAGAATGAATGTCTGAACGTACTTTGATCTTGTTTTTTCATTTTTACCACCCCTTGAAGCCTTCGTCAAAACATATGAAGACGCCATACAAGATGTGAAAGAACAAAGAGCAAGATTGCACAGTGT
>WFSH01000059.1 GCA_015486145.1 Mesoaciditogaceae bacterium | reverse complement strand
TCAACTTCTTGTCTAACCAGTGGCTCTCCTCCAGTTATTCTGATCTTTCTTGTTCCCATGTTTTTCATAATGCGAGATAACCTCAAGATCTCTTCGAAAGTTAAAAGTTCGCTTTCGGGCAAAAAATTACTTGTCTTTCCTTTACAGTAAAGACAAGAAAACTGACATCTATCTGTGACTGAAATCCTGAGATAATACAAATTTCTACCAAAAGAGTCTAACAACTTGTTTATTCCCATTTTACTCCTACTTCTCCATCTTTGTATCCCAAAATTCGAATGTAAAGTAATTATACACCCGTTGTTCGAAATGCCAAGCTCTTGTGTGTACAGCATAAAATCCTCTACAGTAATTTATTCTGAAAGTTTCAAAGAAACTATTTATGATCTCTTCAAAACGAGATTCTGGCTCGGTGATCGGAATGACCACTTTCACGATGTTTGACAACGAGCAATGGTCGCAAATGTTTGGTTAACTAAAATTAATTTGTTTGAAATGGTAAAAGCGTATAGTATAAATATATCCCCACCCCAGGGGGTAGATAAAGGAGGTACTAAAACATGAAAAAAGTAATTTTAGATTTAAAAGGAATGACTTGTGCCTCTTGTGCGTTGACAATTGAAAAAGCACTGAATAAGAAATCTGAAGGTGCAAAAGCGGTTGTAAATTTCGCAGTTGAGAGGGCCGTAATTGAAGGAGAAAAGATAGATCCCGATCAGTTGATAAGCATCGTGAAAAATACTGGATACGACGCATCACTCATCAAAGTGGAAGAAGAAAATGCTGACACCAAAAAGACTTACAAAGTCAACGGCATGACGTGTGCCTCTTGTGCTGCAACCGTCGAGAAAACGTTGAAAAAGGTGGCAGGTGTCGAAAATGCATCCGTTAACATCGCCACAGAAAGGGCAACGGTTGTGATAGATCCTCACATCGTTTCTGAGCGTGAAATGGCTAAAGCCGTTTCAAATGCAGGTTACGAACTTGTGATATCACATGAAAAACAAACTTCTCGTGAAGATGATTTCTCTCAAAGAATGAAAACCGCAAAATTAAAGATGATCTGGGCATGGGCAATTACAGGACCTCTTGCCATCATGATGATCGTTGATATGGTAGGTATGAAAATACCGTATTTCGATTGGATCAGTGTGATAGTGGCATTCCCAGTGATCTTCATAATAGGATATGCTCCCATAAGAAGTGGCTTGGTGGCAATAATTCACCGTGGTACAAATATGGACGTCCTCATTTTGCTTGGAGTTATGGCATCTTTTGCAACGGGCATTTTGACACTTATGGGGATGAAAATAGCCGATTATTCAGCTGTGGGTGCAATGATCATGGGGTTTTTCCTAATAGGAAAATATCTTGAAACGGCGGCAAAAGGCAAAGCATCTGAAGCCATTAAAAAACTCTTACAGATGAGTGCAAAAAATGCACGTATTCTCGACGATGATGGTAAAGAGATCGAAATACCAACCGAATCTCTTGCAGTTGGCGATATCATGGTCGTGAAACCTGCAGAACAGATCCCAACCGATGGCGTGATATTGGATGGAGATACCACAATTGACGAGTCGATGGCGACTGGCGAGTCTATACCTGCAAGACGAACAGTTGGAGATGAAGTGATCGGGTCTACCGTTAACCAGTTGGGTACGATCAAAGTGAGGGTTACACGAGTTGGAGAAGATACGTTTCTTTCTCAAGTGATCAAACTCGTTGATGAAGCCCAGGGAACAAAAGTTCCAATACAAGCTTTTGCCGACAAGATAGTTGGCATATTCGTGCCGGTTGTACTTATTACCGCGGCAGCGGTTTTCATTTTTTGGCTTCTCAATCCCTCGGCTGGCCACGGAATAATGGTTTGGGCTTCATCTTTCCTTCCATGGGTTAATCCCAATCTTGATGCGCTTTCAGCGGCAATATTTGCAGCAGTTGCCACTCTCGTTATAGCTTGCCCATGTGCACTTGGTCTGGCCACTCCAACAGCTTTAATGGTTGGTTCTGGAAAAGGGGCATCAGAGGGAATACTCATCAGGTCTGGGGAAGCTTTGCAAACCGCCAAAGACGTTGATACAGTGGTTTTCGATAAAACCGGAACGATAACAAGTGGAACCCCACACGTTACTGACATCGAATCAGAAATGGAAGAAAGTGAATTCCTTAAAATGGTTGGTTCAATAGAAAGCTATTCTGAACATCCTCTCGGTAAAGCGATCGTGAAATACGCACAATCTAAAGGCGTAAAATTCGAAAAAATAGAGAATTTGCTCGTTCGTCCAGGTCTCGGAATAGAAGGAATCGTGAGTGGCAGAAAAATCTTCGTTGGAAGTCCACACCTTGCATCTTCGAAAGGAATCACAATTCCTTCATCAGTTCAAAAATATGGAACGGAAGGAAAAACTGTCATAATGGCTTTTGAAGAAAATGGAAAATATCTTGGAATGATAGCACTTGCCGATACCGTAAAAGATGGTGCACACGAAGCTATAAAAGCGCTTAAAGAGTTGGGAATAAATACCGTCATGCTCACGGGTGATAACGAATTTACAGCCAAATCTGTTGCTCACCAAATGGAAATTGACGATGTGCGATACAATTTGTTACCTTCTGACAAGATAAAAGAGATAAAGAAACTTCAATCACTATCGAAAATCGTGGCAATGGTGGGAGATGGAATAAACGACGCGCCCTCCTTAAAACAGGCAAATGTTGGAATTGCCATAGGGACTGGTACGGATATAGCAAAAGAAGCCAGTGATATAACCTTGGTCAAAGGCGATCTTTGGGGAGTGGTCAAAGCTATAAAACTTTCCAAAGTCACTTTCCAAAAAATACGTCAAAACTTATTCTGGGCTTTCTTTTATAACGTTGTCGCCATACCGCTTGCCGGCATAGGTCTTTTGCATCCCGTCATAGCCGAAATAGCAATGGCGTCAAGTTCGGTAAATGTCGTTACAAATTCTTTGAGACTCAAAAAACGTTCCATCGATTGAAGAAATGAACGGAATGAATTCAAAATTACTTGGAAATTACGAAGAATACTAAAAAAGAAGAGGTGAGGAAAATGATGTGGTACGGTGGCCCATGGGGTTGGAATATAGGATGGTTTGGATTGGGAGGAATCGGCATGATGATAATAGGCCTGTTGGGATTTGTGCTCTTTGTCTTTGGAATAGTGTACATTTTTAAATGGATAGTTTACGCACCTTGGCGTGGGGAACGTCAGTACAAAAAATATACCAACAGTGAAGAAGCTTTGGAAATCTTAAAGAGAAGATACGCCAACGGCGAAATAAGTAGAGAAGATTTTGAGAAGATGAAAAGAGATTTAGGATTTTAGAAAGGAGATGAACAAAATGAACAAAAAAGGATGGTTCTCTCCGGGATTGTGTGGGTAGTATTTTAAATAACGACATGCTTTGACATTTTTAAAGCACGTAAGTAGTGATAAGTAAGCAGTGAGTAGTGAACACTGAATAGTTATGAGATTTCAATTTTTACGCTTTACAAGCGGTAAGTGTAATCTTTTTGAAGTCCCGGACCGGATTCGCTCTTTTATTGAAGTCTTTGACCACAGCATTATCCTGAAAGTTTCGTAGGAACTTTCGGCACGTGTACGGGCACGGCATGCCGTGCCCGTACGTGTTGGATACGATGACAAAATTTCGTGATATTCCGTGCCCCTACGTGTTGGATATGATGACAAAATTTCGTGATATTCCGTGCCCCTACGTGTTGGATATGATGACAAAATTTCGTGATATTCCGTGTCCCTACGTTGTTGAGAATATTCGGCATTTATTTCTGTTTGTAGGGGCAATTCATGAATTGCCCCTACTTCGAGGGTGCTTGTTCTTTTACTTGATGACAAGGTGGAGACACCCAATTAGACTCCAAATGACAATAGAATGGCCAGGAATGATCATCGGATAGTTTGAGCTGAAAAAAGGTAAATGAGAAATATTTCAGAACCCTTGCAAGTGTCAATCTCAGAATTTAGCGAAAAACAAAGATTTAGTCAGTTTATTCCTCTTTACATGTGATTAATGGAGAAAAGCTTGGATTATCTTTGTTTTTCTACTAAAATTGCGATTTTCATTGTAATAATAGTATTTTGATCGATTCTAATTTTATTGTATATTCTTTATTGAGTTAAAATGCAGTAGCTGAGGGCTTGAATAAAGAGCTGTAATGTAGTATCATACTTAAAACGGGATGGTTCAAAAAATTTTTGTGTGGCATTAAAACGTTCTTTCAACAACAGGCAAATGCAGTTTTAAAAATTCACCTCATTGAGGAAAGGGGGAACTTTAATGAACAAGAAAGAACTGGTAGACCAAGTATCAGAAAACACGGGATATCACAAGAAAGAGATCAAGGAAATTCTCGAGGGAACTTTGGATGCGATCTCTGATGCACTTGCGAATGGCGAAAGAGTTCAACTTGTGGGGTTTGGGACATTTGAGGTTTCCAAGAGAGCTGCACGCGAGGGCAGGAACCCGCAGACGGGAAAGAAGATAAAGATCGCTGCGAGAAAGGTTCCAAAATTCCGCCCTGGCAAAGCCCTTAAGGATCAAGTTCAATAAGCTTAAAAGCGCGCCGTCTTGGCGCGCTTTCTTGGAAAAAAGAGACAAAATGATTTTATTCGTGTTCTTTCTAATTGTGTTGATTTCTTCAGGGGCCTCGGTTATTTGGAATATTTTGCTCTTAAGAAATTATGGTCACAAAAAGATCGTGGAAGGCAAAGTGGCGCTGTGGTTTTATTTAATTTTGGGCGTTTTTGGTGTTTTCCTTTCCATAGTTATGATGGCAGTGTTGGGAGCAAGTTAACTGCCGTTTTTATGAGCTTTTCGACATAACTCCTCAAGCAAGCGTTTTTTTATTTCTTTAAGTTCTGTCCCATCATTTTCGAACTTTTGAATCAACTCATCAAGCTCTCTTCTCACGATCGATTGTGCATGGTGGAGAAGTCTTTTTTTTCTTTTCAAAGAAAAAACACCGTTTGACAGTATTTGAAAAAATCTGTCATCGAGTTCTTTGATCAACTTTTCCACGCCCTCACCCGTTACAGCATTGGTAAGACATATGACAACATCCTTGTCACCAGTTATCATCATCTTTCGAAGCCTTGACAACAAAATCTGTGAGCGCGGATTGTCTGCTTTGTTTATCACGAAGAGGTCCGCAATTTCCATGAGTCCGGCTTTTAACATCTGAACTTCATCACCGTTGTCTGGTGACAAAACAACAACAACCGTGTCGGCTATGTTTGTAATCTCCACTTCAGATTGCCCCACTCCAACCGTTTCAATTATCACATTATCCATACCAAAGGCCTCAAAAGCATCACACGCTTCGTATATCGATGGTGAAAGTCCACCGAGCGCTCCTCTGTTTGCGAAACTTCTTATGAAAAAATTCTCCTCAGTGGCGTGTGATTGCATCCTGACACGATCTCCAAGAAGTGCACCACCGGTGAATGGACTCGAGGGATCTACCACAATAACTCCTATTTTCTTTTTGTTTGTAGCTGTTCCCATGTCTTTGATGGAATTAACGTTCTCACCAACACCTTGGTTCATTTTATCAAGAATGGCGTTTATGAGCGTCGACTTTCCAACTCCAGGACTACCGGTGATCCCAATCACGTGTGAACGCTTTTTTTCTAATTTATCGAGGATCACATTTGCCAAATTGGGATCATTTTCACAAATTGAGAGCATTTTAGCAAGTGCCCTTCTGTCGTGAGCTCTGATTCCCTCCAAAATTTCGTCTTCACGCATTTGAGTGTTCGACAAAGCTTTTCACCTGCTCCGCTATTTCCAAAGTTGGAGTTCCAGGTCCGTAGACTTCTATGACGCCCATCTCTTTCAACTTTTCGGCATCTTCTCTTGGAATAATTCCCCCAACAAACACCGGCACATCACTTCCTTTATCTTTGAGAAGTTTGAGAATTTTAGGCACCAGTTTCATATGTGCACCAGACAGTATGGATATTCCAAGCACATCAACATCTTCATCTACCGCCGTTTGTGCTATTTGCTCAGGTGTTTGTCTGATTCCAGTGTATATAACCTCCATCCCGGCGTCCCTCAAGGCCCTGGCAACAACCTTTGCACCTCTATCATGACCATCAAGCCCAGGTTTTGCAATCATAACTTTTACCATTTCAATCTCCTCCTCACAACGTGATCGATTCTTTGTACTCGCCAAAAACTTTTCTCATAACGTTTGCAATTTCTCCAACAGTGGCGTAGGCCTTTACGGCATCAACGATGGTGTACATGATATTTTCATTTGATCTTGCAATCTCTTCAAGTCTTTTTAGGGCACCTCTAACTTCTTCGTTGTTTCTGTGTTTTTTTAAAGTTCGTAATTTTTCGATCTGTTCTTTCTCCGTGGTGTCATCGACTTTCAATGTTGATTTTGGTGGCTCTTCATCAGAGGTAAATTTGTTGACGCCCACCACAATTTGTTCATTAGATTCAACGGCTTGTTGGTATTCGTAAGCTCTGTTACTTATTTCCTGCTGTACATAACCAGATTCGATCGCTTTTACCATTCCACCCATCTCTTCAATCTTGTTTATGTATTCAAAAGCGCGTTCTTCAATGGAATCTGTGAGCGATTCTATGTAATAAGAACCGGCCAACGGATCGACCGTTTTTGGAACCCCGGATTCGTAGGCTATTATTTGCTGAGTCCGAAGAGCTATTCTGACAGATTCTTCAGTGGGAAGTGCAAGCGCTTCGTCGCGAGAGTTTGTGTGCAACGATTGCGTTCCCCCAAGTACTGCCGCAAGGGCCTGAAGGGTGACTCTTATTATGTTGTTGTCCGGTTGCTGAGCCGTTAGAGTGGATCCAGAGGTCTGTGTGTGAAACTTAAGGCGCATCGCAGAGTGATTGGTAACGCCAAATCTTTCTTTCATAATCTTTGCCC
>WFSH01000058.1 GCA_015486145.1 Mesoaciditogaceae bacterium | reverse complement strand
TAACAGAGCACGCTGCATACTAACATCCTGTTAGATTCGCTTTCTCAGCACGTCCTGTGCCTTCCTTCGCAGCTATCGCTTTGGTCGTGAAAATTGTCATTCCGGCCACCGAGCCGGAATGACCATTGATGAGTTCAAAAGACATCATCAGGCTATTACTCACACATCTTGCAAATGATGGGGATATTTAAAGAGCAAAAAACATTTGACATTATTGAAATAATGTTTTATACTTATGGTGAAAATATTTTTCATAATTACAAAATTAAAGAAAAAATCCCGAAAGGGAACATAAAAATCAAGGAGGGATTAAACATGAAAAAAAGTTTGTTGGTGATCGCAATATTAACCTTGGCGATCACGGGACTACTGGCTCAAAGTATCACTTTTTGGACAACAGAAACCGAAAGTAACAGAATGCAACGCATACAAGCGTTGGCAACTATTTTTCAGGCCAAGACAGGGATAAACGTTAAGGTCGTTCCCGTGCAAGAAAACGATCTGTTTTCCAGACTTGCTGCTTCCAAAGCTGCTGGAACTTTACCCGATATAATGGAAGCGGGTATAGAACCACTCGTGCTTCTCGGAACCGAGGGACTTATGGACACAAAACTAAATGCAAAAGTTATAAATGATTTTGGTGATATATACACGGGCGTCAAAAGACTTCTTTATGCGGGAAATGGTAAATACTACGGCATCCCCTTTCATGCATGGGTACAGGGGATTTGGTATCACAAAAATTGGTTTAGTAAAAAAGGTCTTGCTGCGCCAATATCTTGGTACAACATTCTTGAGGCTGCAAAGGAATTGAACGATCCGGCAAAGGGTATTTATGGAATAGTTTTACCTAAAAAAGCTGATAACTATTCTGAACAAGTCTTTACCGAGGTCGCGTTGGCCAATGGTGCAAGACCATTTGACGCTGCTGGAAATGTTACTTTGGATACCCCTCAAATGATCCAAGCATTTAAGTTTTACAAGGAGCTCGGGAAATATTCAATGCCTGGCTTTACAACGGTTTTGGATGCTTTAAAAGGATATCTTTCCGGAAAAGCTGCCATGATATTCTATTCTACTTACATAATGGATGATATAGCCGTTCAGGACGTTCAAGAATCCAGAATACATAGCTTTGATCCGAACCTGGTAAAAAATACAGGATTTGCCAATAAGATGATAAACGTTGACACATCATCTTACGGTCAAGTCGTGGGACTTGGGATACTGAGCTCTTCCAAGAACAAAACAGCAGCAGAGAAATTCGCGAAATTTTTGATGACTGGGGACAATTATATTTACTGGCTTCACATGGCACCGGGTGGTATGAATCCTACACGAAAAAGTATAGCTACCAATCCACAATTTTTGAACAATCCTGTTTTAAAGCGTTATGGCGCTCAGAAAATTGCCAACATCATAGCCGCTCTTGATAACATTGAAAGATTTGATTTCTACAAAGGTAAGGTAGTTACCCAGATGTCAAAGCTTTCCGCAAATTTTGTCATAGGTAAAGCAATAAATCTCATGTTTGCGAACGATTGGACACCTGAACAAACCGCAAAATGGGCTCAAAAAGAAGCTCTAAGAGTTCTTGGAAAATAATTTTAAATTCTTTTGGAAGGGTGACCGCTTGGTCACCCTTTTGTTCAACATTTTTGAAAATGTGGTGAGAATATGAAAAGTTATCCAGTTGGAACTCTCGAACGTAAAACGGTCATACTGGGTTGGAAATTAATAGCTCCAACGGTCATAATAATTTCTCTTTTGATTTTGTATCCGGCTGTTTATAACATATATTTGAGCTTTTTCAAAGTCTCTTTAAATCCAGCCATTCCCAATCAATTCGTGGGATTAAAAAATTATTTTGGGATACTGAGTGATCCCGCCTTTTGGAGATCGTTTTGGGTGACGATTGCGTTCACGCTAATAACGGTGATTGGAAGCATGTTGCTTGGATTAGGTGTTGCCATAATGATGAACAGAAATTTTTATGGGCGAAGCGCTGTAAGAGCTTTGATATTGCTCCCATATGTTACACCTCTCATATCAAGTGTTTTTGCATGGAAATATATTTTTCTCCCACTAAACGGCCCTCTAGTACAATTTTTAGCATCTTTACACTTGATGAATCCAGGTACGGATATAATAAACAATCCAAACAACGCTTTCATTGTTGTGAGCTTCTTTAACATATGGAGAAATTTTCCTTTCGTTTACCTCATGATATTGGCAAAGCTCCAATCTATTCCATCTTCGCTTTATGAAGCAGCTGAAATGGACGGAGCGAACTGGTGGAGAAAATTCATGAGTGTTACCCTACCAGAACTTTATTTTGTCATAGCTTCAGTCGCGTTGTTAAGAGGAATATGGAATTTTTACAAGTTCGATGAAGTTTATCTTTTATCCAAATTTGCCGGCACATTACCAATATACATTTATGACACGGCATTCGCCGGTATTCCTCATCAAGGTATTGCTGCTTCGGCGGCTACAATTCTTTTTGCAGTCATGATCGGCTTGATCACCGTGTATGTAAAGAGGGTGTTGAAATGGTAAGAAAAAGGAGCGTATGGAAGACTGCAAGTTTTTATACTTTGGTTGGATTACTTGTGATATTCGTTTTCTATCCTTTTGCATGGATGCTGACGATATCGTTCAGATACAATATCGACGCGTTGAAATCGGGATTCTTTCAAAAATTCACACTCAACCAATACGAAGAGCTTTTCGGCTTGAAACAATCCATTAGGCAAAAGCTTTCTGATGAACAAAAAGAACTTTACAATTTAGCCCAAACTCTTCCAAAATCACAGCGAGAAGCTGTTTTGAAGAAGATATACAAAGAACAGAGAAAAAGTCAGTTCCCATTTCTCACGTATTTCAAAAACAGCTTATTTTTGGCTGGGTTGGCAGCTTTTTTAAGCCTGATAGTATCAATCTTAGGGGCTTATTCTTTCAGCAGGATTAGGTATCCAGGACGTGGAACTATTCAACGTGGTGTGCTGTTGGTGTACTTGTTTGGTGGAACCATATTGATGGTTCCGCTCTACCAGATATTTGCAAAAATAGGCATGACGTCAAATCCAAACTTAGCCATGCTGTCGTTGCTAATAATTTACATGCTTCAAACTTTGCCAGTTTCTCTGTACATGCTTGGAAATTATTTCAGAACGATACCGTATTCCATAGAAGAAGCAGCCATAATAGATGGTTGTACACGGGTGGGAGCCATTTGGAGAATAGTCGTTCCCCTTTCTTTACCTGCCATAGTGACGGTGTACATATACGCCTTTATGATAGGATGGAATGAATATCTCTTTGCTTCCATATTTATCAGACCTTTTCCCGGCTACTACACTTTGCCGGTTGGACTGAGCGAGCTTTTCAATTCCCAGCATGCTATATGGGCAAAAATGATGGCAGCCTCAGTTATAACAGCCGTACCAGTTGTCGTGTTGTTTATGGCTATGGAAAAGTATCTTACCGCTGGTTTTACAGCCGGTGGTGTCAAAGAGTGAGGAGGAAATATTTATGAACGATATGTTTCCGAATGAACTAAAAAGTGAGTTGAAAGGCAAATCTTACGATATCATAGTTGGAATTCCGAGCTATAACAATGAAACAACCATAGCTCATGTAGCAAAGATGGTGGATCAAGGTGTGCAAGATTATTTTAAAGGAAAAGGTTTGATCGTCAATGCGGATGGCAGTTCCAATGATAATACGAAGAAAACTTTTCTCGGCGTTGAAACCGTCTCTGATAAAATTGCTTACACGTACCAAGGTATCTCTGGAAAAGGGAGTGCCATGGGCAGTATTATGGAGATAGCGGATTTTCTCAACGTGCCAGTTACCGTGTTTGTCGATTCTGATTTGCGAAGTATAAAGCCATGGTGGATAGAAAGACTTACAAAGCCAATTGCGGAAGGGAAAGCATCATATGTTACTCCCTATTACGTTCGTCACAAGTATGATGGCACGATCACCAATAACATTTGCTATCCTTTAACATCGGTACTTTATGGTCAAAAAGTGCGACAACCAATAGGTGGTGATTTCGGTGTAAGTCTCGAGATGGTAAAAAAATATCTATCAAAATCTCACCAAATTTGGAAAAGTGACGTTGCCAAGTTTGGTATAGACATATGGATGACGACAAATGCCATTTGTGAAGGCGATAAACCTGTTTGGCAAGCGGCGCTTGGAGTGAAGATTCACGATGTAAAAGATCCGGGAAAGCAACTAGGCCCTATGTTCAAACAAGTAATTGGGACATTGTTTGCTCTTATGAAGAAAAAAGAGCATATTTGGACAAAAAAAGAGATTGGAATTGAAAATGCACCAATATTTGGTGACATTCCGAATGTCACCCCAGAGCCCGTAAATGTTGATGTTGAAAACCTCAAAAGAGTCTCAAGAAATGGAATGAACAAAAATTGGGAATACATCACATCAATTTTGCCATCTGAGTTACATAACATATTTAAAAGTGTTAAAAAAAGGGGTATACTTGATGATGATTCTTGGGTAAGAATTGTGTATGAATTTGCCTGTCAGTACAAAACATCAAAATTTAAAGAAGAATTGATAGGTGCATTCGTTCCGTTGTATTTTGCTCGGGTGGCTTCGTTCGTTGAAGAAACTCTTGGAAGATCAGATGAATATGCGGAGGAATTGATAGAAAACCAACTTAAGAAATTCGAAAGTCAAAAATGGTATCTAAAAAAGAGGTGGAAAGTTTGATTTTAGCCGTTCTTGAAGGAATATACAATTCTTTGGGAGAGTCCGAAAAGTTAGTGGCAGATTATGTGATAAAGAGGCCAGACGATGTTATACATTACAGCATAACTGAATTTTCTATGCATTGCAAATCGAGTGAAGCAACCATTTATCGATTATGCAGGAAAATCGGGTTCGATGGATATCAACAATTCAAAATAGCACTTGCCAGAGAATTAACTTCTCCTATTGGGAGCTTTGCCTCTTTAAAAAACGGAAAGGATTTTTCTGGATTTGTGGACACCATTTTTGATGAAAGTATCGAAGTTTTGGAAAACACGAGGCGATTACTCGACATGGAAAAATTGCAAAAAAGCGTGAGTATCATTCTAAATTCAAAGAGACTCCTTTTTTTTGGCGTTGGGAGATCGGCACCTATGGCAAAGGATGGCAGTCTGAGATTTGCAATTTTAGGTTTTCACACGGTCAGTTATTCCGATCCACACGCTCAGGTCATGGTTGGTGCAGGTCTTACTAAATTTGATGTTGTTGTGGGCATCAGTCACAGTGGAGCGATCAGAGATACTGTAAAATCTCTCGAAATTGCTCGAGACAGAGGTGCTAAAACAATAGCGATCACAGCTGGCCTTAATTCTCCAATAACAGAAATTGCTGACATTACTTTATATTGTGCTGCTGGCAAAGAACATCTTGGAAACTTTCTCAACAACAGAATTGGAGAATTCGTCGTGATGAACGTTTTGTACAGATCAGTGCTTTCGAAAATGGAAAAAGAGATGAGCTCACATTTAGACAATCTGTACAATAAAATCTTAAAGCCAAAAAGGTTTGAAAAATGAGAATAATTTTAGTTCACTTTCGCGCTGGTGAAAAAGATGGTGTTTCTCTTGAAATGGAAAAATGGGAAAAAGTTTTTCAAACCATGGGACATAAAATTAAATACATGGCGGGCAGTTTGGGTAAAAAAGAGGGTTTTGTCGTGCCTTCAATGGAATACGATCATCCGATAAACGATCGAGTTCACTCCCAAGCGTTTGAAAAACTCTCCGTTTCTGAATCACACTTGAAAAGTGAGATCGTTTCCTACTCTCAAAAGATTGAAAATGAAGTTAGCGCGTACATGAGAAAGTGGAAACCAGAATTATTGGTTGTAAACAATCTATGGTCTCTTGGACACAATTTGGCTGCTTCCATTGCTTTTTACAACGTTGTGAAAAACTTCAAAGTAAGGGTAATCGGCCATCATCACGATTTTTACTGGGAAAGGGCACGTTACTCACACCCAACTTGCAAATTTGTCGTGAATACACTTACACGATATTTCCCTCCAGATGATCTCAACATGAAACACGTGGTGATCAACAAGATCGCTCAAACTGAACTAAAAAAAAGAAAAAAAGTGAACGCAAAAGTGATACCAAACGTTTTTGATTTTGAACAAGAGCAATGGATAAAGGACAGCTTTAATGCAAATATGAGGAAAGCATTTGGTATATCAGAAAAAGACATCGTTTTTTTACAAGCCACACGAATCATCAAAAGAAAAGCGATAGAACTTGCCGTAGATTTCGTTGCTGAATTTCAGAATTGTTGCCTCTCTAAATTGATCGGAAACGATATCTACAATGGGAGAAAAATACAGAATGATTCCCGTGTAATTTTGTTTCTTGCTGGTTCTCCTGAATCAGACAGTTTAGAATATCTTGAAAAGTTGCAAAATTACGCTTGTTCAAAACATGTAAAGCTCATACTGGGATACGAATTTATAGGTGGAAAACGCGAAACCAACGATGAAAAAATCTATTCTTTGTGGGATGCCTATACAATAGCCGACGCTGTGACTTATACAAGCATCAAAGAAGGATGGGGCAATCAATTTATAGAGGCGATCTTTGCAAAATTACCGGTGATAGTTTTCGAATATCCAGTTTTTAAGAGCGACATAAAACCATTGAAGTTTTGGAGTATATCTTTGGGTGACAAATTCACGATGAATGATGGTTTTGCCAGTGTGAATGAAACAAAAATCTCTCAGGCTTCACAAAAGCTTTGTGACGCTTTTTTGGATAAAGAAATGACGTCACAGATGCTTGACAACAATTTTTACTTAGCCAAAAAGCATCTTTCATTGAAGGTGCTTTCCGAGTATCTACGTGAAATCCTTTAGATTTTACAGACCAAACCACCACCACAGTGGTTATATATTCATACTTTTGTAAAAATGGTATTCATAACGTACGTACCACCGTAAAGTTTAATCAGAACTTGTACAATTACAATATAGAGATAGAGCCATTTATCATAATGTCTTATGAACTACTTGATGGTTATTCTGGATCGGTGGCCGAAATGAGGTTGCGCTAAGAAATGTTTTTTTAGTTTTCTGGATACTTGCAAAGTCTTACAACATCTTCGAGGGTTTCTCTACGTCTTATCAACTTTAATTTTTCTCCATCGAAAGCGACTTCTGGGGGTCTTAAGGAGAGATTGTAATTTGAAGACATGGTATATCCATAGGCGCCGACATCGTAAACTACCCCTAAATCCCCTGTTTTGGGTTTTGAAATCTTCCTATCTTTGGCAAGAATGTCTCCACTTTCACACAAACGTCCAACAACATCGGCAACGATCTGAGAATCATTGGAGAGGAATTTTATGTGATGGTAAGCGTTGTAAAGAGAAGGCCTTATGAGATCTGACATTGAAGCATCAACAACCACAAAATTTTTCAAAGCTGTAGTTTTGACTTCTTTTACTTGTGTAACAAGATACCCGGCTGGACCAATTATGAACCTTCCAAGTTCAAGGTGAACGGGAACACCAAAATTCCTTAGCATTGGGACAACTTTTTCTCTGTAGTTACGTACGTTCAAGCCTTTACCGTTATGCTCGTAATCGATGCCCCATCCTCCACCTATGTTGATAAATTCAAGATTCAAATTTTCCTCTTCAATGAAGTCCTTCAGTGATCTAAACGCATCCATGAAAGGAGATATATTGGTTATTTGTGAGCCTATATGACAATGAAGGCCAACGAGTTTCAAATTTGAAGGCAAGTTTCGAATCATTCGAGAGGCGGTTTGGATGTCCACCCCAAATTTGTTTTTTTTAAGCCCCGTTGAAATGTGAGGATGTGTTTTGGCATCAACGTTCGGATTTATTCGAATGGCTATTCTTGCGGAAAGATTTGGAAACCTTCTGATTTCTTCCAATGAGTCTACATTTATGCAACCAACTTTACTCTCAGCATAGGTTTTTAACTCATCCGTCGTTTTTCCATTCCCGTTAACGACTATTTCCGAAGTGCGAAAACCAACTGATAAAGCTAACTTGTATTCGTTCAATGAAACTACATCTGCTCCAAGTCCAAGTGCTCTCAGAAAATCCACCAAATAAGGATTGGAATTTGCCTTGAAGGCAAAAAAAACTTTGTGGTTCACTCCCAAAAGAGTATTTTCCACCATCTCAAATCTTTTTTCAATTTCTTTTAAATCGTAAAGATATAACGGAGTACCGAACTTTTTAGCAGCTGTCAGAAATACTTCTTTATCCATAAATTTTTACTTTATCCCCCCTCTTGATTTTAACTCTAAGAATCTTCTTCTACCGCAAGTGCTCCAAGAGCTATGGAAGCGAGTTTTGCTTCCGCTTTGTCTGCTCTTGAAACTATGACAACAGGTGCTTTTGCACCAAGTACTATTCCTCCTATAGTGTAATGGGCACAATAGTCCAGGGATTTTCCGATGAAATTTCCAGAATGAATATCTGGAACCAAAAGAATATCCGCATGGCCAGCCACTTCACCGGTAACTTTTTTTATTTTCGCAGCCCTTGGATCAAGGGCATTATCGAATCCAAGTGGCCCATCCACCACACACCCTGATATCTGTTTTCTCTTCCACATAGTTGCCAATTGAGCCGCCTCTACCGTCTCCGGCATATCAGCATTAACGACTTCAACAGCCGCAATACACGCAACCTTTGGCATTTCATTACCCATTTTGTGAAAAAAGCTCACGGCATTCTTTATTATCTCAACTTTTTGTTCAAGAGTCGGCCTTATGATCATGCCACCATCTGTAATTCCTATAAAACGATCGTAATCCTTAGCTTCAACAACCACCAAATGACTTAACAGATTACCACTTCTTAACCCCCAATCAGGGTTAAGCGTTGCCTTGAGCAATATACTGGTTTTTACGAGCCCTTTCATGAGAATATCTGCCTTCCCTTCCGACACGAGCTTTACACCCGTTTCGGAGGCTGAAGCAGCGTCATCTGCATGCACGATATCAAATTTTCCCGCTATTCCGAGCTGTGCCAAATTGTCTTTTATCTTCTTTTCATCACCTATAAGCAAGGCATCCACAATACCGGCGTTCGACGCTTCGTTAACGGCTTTAATTCCTTCTAAATCCTCCGCACCTACAAGGGCTATTTTTCTTTTACGCTCCCTTATTTGATCAAAAATATCTTTAAAAGTCTTCACGCACTCCCACCTCTTTAAAAGTTTTTCCACATTCTTGTTGTCTTTTATTCTAAGGTTAAAAGCGTTTGATCTATTTCAACTTGCTGACCATCTTTCACAAATACTTCTCTGATCTTACCATCTCGTGGGGCAAGAATCTCATTTTCCATTTTCATGGCTTCGATTATCACAAGAGTTTGGGCATCCTTCACAACATCTCCAGGCTTCACGTTTACTTTGAGAACCGTTCCAGACATGGGCGAGATAATTTTTTCAAATTCAGATGAAACTGTCTGAGAGGAAGGCTGAGCTTTTTCTTCCAAATTGCTCTTTTCAGAATTCGATGTATTGGTCGTTTTCGCTTGCTCAGAAGAAATCGTATTATTGTCATTGGAAATGGGATTTTGAACCGGCTGAACAGGCGTTGGTTCCGAAGCCTGGTAAACACCTGATGGCTCAGATGTTGCCACTTCTTCAACTTCAACTTCATAAACTTTTCCATTAACTTTTATCATATACTTTTTGCTCATCTTGCCATTGCTCCTTTCTTGATCCTTTTTATCCTCCAAGTAGTTTGAGCTTTATGTAAACGCCACAAAGACTTATTTTTCTTTCTTTCTTCATTCGCACGTTTTATCGAAACGATTTTACTCCCCTTAGAGGCATAAGCCATTACGGCAGCAGTTATCGCGGCTACCGTTTCACTTTCAACATTTTCATCTTCTCTTTTTTCAACTACAGGCTGAACAATATGATTTGCATTAACATTTCTCTCTTTAGCCGTTGTTGATGATGGAACACGTTTTGGCGTTTTTTTCTTATCTGCACTCTTTTTAAAATAGTGACCAACTATCGCAAAAAAAGTCGCTATAAGGCCCAATCCACCTAAAGCAAATGTGATTCCAACCAAAGAAACATTTCCAGGATTATCCATCAGCATGGTTTATCACACTCTCACAACGGAATATTTCCATGTTTTTTTGTGGGTTTGTTTTCCGCTTTTGACGAAAACATATCCAACGCGCGCACCAGATATTCTCTTGTTTCAGATGGAAGTATGACTGTATCAACATACCCACGAGAAGCGGCAACATATGGATTGGAAAACATTTCAGAATATTCTTTTATTTTTTCAAGGCGTGTTTTTTCCGGATTCTCAGAAGCTTTTATTTCTTTTCTAAAGATTATATTCGCGGCACCTTCCGAACCCATAACGGCAATCTCTGCACTTGGCCAAGCAAGCACAAGGTCAGCCCCCAGATGTCTGCTTCCCATAGCTATGTATGCCCCACCGTAAGCTTTTTTCGTAATGATCGTTATTTTCGGAACCGACGCTTCGCTGTACGCGTACAGAAGTTTGGCACCGTGACGAATGATCCCACCATACTCTTGAGCAGTGCCTGGAAGAAAACCTGGCGTATCGGTGAAAGTTATAATCGGCAAATTAAAAGCATCCAAGAAACGTATAAAACGAGCAGCTTTATCCGATGAGTCTATGTCCAAAACACCCGCCAATACTTTAGGTTGATTTGCCACAATACCAACCGGTTGTCCATTAATCTTGGCAAATCCTGTGATCATCGAACGCGCAAACTTTGAATGCACCTCAAGAAACGTGTTAGGATCTATCACACGTTTGATCACATCCACCATATCATAAGGCTTGTGGGGATCATCGGGAACGATCGTGTTCAAAAATTCATCTGGTTTAACGTTTATTGGATCGGAAAGAGGCGGTTCTTCCATGTTGTTGGAAGGAATGTAAGATAAGAGGGTTTTAACAATAGAAGCTGCGTCTTTTTCGTCTTTTGCCATAAAATGAGCAACCCCACTTTTTGAATTGTGCACTCTTGCACCTCCCAAAGACTCCTGCGTGACTTCTTCACCTGTCACGGCTTTTATAACTTCGGGACCGGTTATAAACATTTTAGATGTTTTATCCACCATTATGACAAAATCAGTGATAGCCGGAGAGTAAACGGCTCCTCCCGCACAAGGCCCAGCAATAACCGTTATTTGGGGTATTACACCGGACGCAAGTACGTTCCTATAAAAAATTTCACCATACCCATACAACGAATCAACACCTTCTTGAATCCGTGCTCCACCAGAGTCATTTATTCCGATTATAGGTATTCCGAGCTTAACGGCTATATCTTGGAGTTTGGCTATTTTTTTCGCGTGCATTTCGCCAAGCGAACCACCTTGCACGGTAAAGTCCTGAGAAAATACGGCAACATCCCTTCCATTTATCTTTCCCAATCCCGTCACCACACCATCGGCGGGAAAATATTTTTTGTCAAGCCCAAAATAGGTTGACCGGTGCTTTACATGATCGTCAATTTCCATGAAACTCCCCGCGTCAAGAAGCACTCCAATTCTTTCTCTTGCTGTGTACTTTCCAGCGGCATGCTGCTTTTCTATTCTTTCCTTTCCCCCTCCAAGCTTTATAACCTCTCGACGTTTAATGAGATCTTGGTTTTTATCCACCTTACTTCCTCCCTTCGCGTAAGTCATTCCCGAATTTGTTGCTGCTACCAAAAGATATAAACGATCAAAACAGCATCAGTGACGGTTTCGCTCGACAAGTTCCAAAAGAATTCCGTGTGTATCTTTTGGATGAACGAATGCCACCACAGTTCCACCAGCGCCAGGATGTGGTTCCGAAAGTACTCTGTATCCATTCTCTTTCATCGTCTTGACCGCTTCATTGACATCATCGACTTCAAATGCGATATGATGAAGACCTTCTCCATGTTTTTCTATGAACTTCGCTATCGTTCCTTGAGTGTCAAGGTCTTCTAAAAGTTCTATGTTAGATTCTCCAACTTTTGCCATTATGATCTTCAATTTTTCTTTATCCAACAACTCCGTTTCAATTTCAAGTCCAAGCACGTTTGAAAAGAGTTTGGCAGACTCTTCAGCCGATCTAACGGCCACCCCAACGTGGTCTATTTTCAAAGTCTTCATACAAATCGGTCATCCGAGCTTTTGCTTTCTAAATAAAGATGACCTTCCTCCTTCCAATTGATTTTGACATTTGCATTGAATCTTCGCAAAAGTCACCAGCGAAGTACAACGCAAATTATATCATTCTATTTGGAGAAAACCCACCACTTTTTATTTGGATCTCCCCATTTTTGTGATATTATAAAATCACTGTTAAAACTATGTTGCTTTCAAACGAGGGTTAAGAGGGTTGGTTTGTTTTACTGTTGGGGATTGTCATGGTTTCAGTTGTTGTGATTGTAATCATGTATTTGTCAAAGAAAATTTCTGGTTCTCTTCATTTTTGTGTGGATAAAAGACAAATCTCTATTCTGTTCTTGTGAGTTGGATCAAAGTCATTCAAAAACACCTTATCATCAAGCAAAAGAACGAGCACACTCGAAGTACTGTCAGGACATATGAGCTCTCCGTCTGGAGATTCGTAAAAATGAGAGTGAAATCCCCAGTGGGGATATCTTTTTCACTTACACGACCAAAGCGATAGCTGCGATGAAAGGCACAGGACGTGCCGAGAAAGCGAAACACTCAAGGACGAGTGTTTGAGCGTGTCTCATTTTTTGAATCCTAAGATGGATAAAAGAGCGAATCCAGTTCTGACGGGACTTCGAAAAAATTACATTGACCGCTTGTAAAGCGGTACTAAAATGTCAAAGAATGTGTTATTCAAAAATACCACCCACACGATCGTGAAGAGATCCGTTCAAGTTACGTCTCGACTTTCGCTTTTACATGGAGATGGGG
>WFSH01000057.1 GCA_015486145.1 Mesoaciditogaceae bacterium | reverse complement strand
GATTAACACCAAATTGAAAGGCCAAATCTTTTATAAGAGGATATTCGCCATCTTTGTTCTTCTCTATTATTTCGTGGAGAATCTTTAAAATTCTGTCAAGCCTTTCCATTTTTTCTTTCACTTTATAAGTTGGATCCTAACATAACCGAGACCAGCCGTTGTTTTGTATCCAACGCCGGTATATTTGGCCAAATTTGAAAGAAAAGAGAACGTTCTTATTTCTTCTTCCGAACCCATACAAAAGTATTCAACTTTTCCTGTAAAACCTTTTAAAGGGATTCCTTTATAAAAAGCAACGGAAGTTTTTATGTTTTCCATTTTGGAAATGGTTATTGGAAGTTTCAAAGAATGATCAAACTCACCCATGTGTATCTCCGCAGCTCTTTTTGCCAAGGAAGAAAAAACGACGTCGGGTTCAGGAAGAGGATAGTTAAACCTTCTACCATTGACAGTTCTTCTAAAAGTCGTGGGAGAAACGAATTCGAATAAGACATGAGTGTGAAAAGGAGCGAAAGCAGAAAGGAATTCTGTACTAAATTCTACTTTTCTGATATCAAGTTTGTAATTTCCCATTTGCAACGGATCATTTAGATTCCATTCCCTTAAGGTTTTTGCTAAAGCGTTCATGATCCTTTCATCGAATACGTTTAAGTTCCAAAACGCATTTTCCCCGCTTACCAAAAGAGGAGACAAGGAGTAGCTCTTTAGTAATTTGCTTTGATGTATTTCGTTCGAAAGTGCCACATTTCCCCTGTGGATTAAAGATAAGAAAGCAGCAAGGGTTGTGTTGTAATCAAATCTCATCTTTCTTTGTAACAAAACACGCATATGGATTCTGAATGTATATACCGCCTTTTTATTTTCCATAAACATTTGGAGCACTCCTTTTTCCTTTGACTCTACCCCGTTTGCGAATTTATTCAACTCATAAATAAGGGTAATCCTTTCCTTTAAAGTATAACGCTAATTGAACTAAAAAAGGAACAGTATAAAATAAGTGCTGTAAAAGTTGAAAATGTTAAACATTATCTTTTTTGGTAGAGGTAGGTTTGACATTGTCGATTATTTATTATAGGATCGAAGATAAGTGTCGTTCGGGTTTTCGGATTGCAATTTAAAAATCCGCGATTCTGGAAGATTTTGTTTGTTTTTTGAAAGGAGTGAAGATCTTGGGGATAGATGTGGAGTTCAAAAAAATGTCAAATATTCCTTTGGGCAAGATTGTTAATCTCGTCAATTCGGTATTTGAAGACTATTTGATACCGATAAAATGGGATATACTGTCATTTGAACTTGATATGAAAGAGAATTCAATTTCGTTGGAAGATTCCTATCTTATGAGTATAGAAGGGGAAAATATAGGTTTTTGCATAAATGCGCTTCGACCACCGTATGCGAGAATAGATGCTTTTGGCATTAAACGACGCTACCGCAGAAAAAGGCTGGGCGAGGCTTTGCTTAATTATGTATTTGATATTTTTAAGTGGAAAGGAATAGAAGAGATCTCATTAGAAGTTGCCGAACATGATGAAGCGGTGATTTTCTACGAAAAGAACAATTTCAGGATTGAGAGAAGTTTGATTTCTTATTATATAGATGAAAAAATTGAGGCTGAACCTTTAGTTTTCACAGATGCGGTTGTGGACGAAATTTATGAGGAGGCAGTTGTTAATCAAAAAGAAAAGCTACGTTTTCCAAACTGGCAAAGGGCACCATTGACACTGAAACTTTCTGAAGACAGGTACAACCATAATTTTCTCAAGGATGGAAAAAGAGAGGTTGGATATGCCGTTTGGGGAACTAATTCGGAAGGAGCGTTTATAATAGATGCGGCGCCCAAAGACTTCAAAAATTACAACGATTTTTTCAAGAGGTTGTTGGGCTCCATACAATCATCTTTATCGATTAAAAAAGTGATCGTGATGAACGTTCCTGAAAATGATCCGTTAACCGATGCGGCCATTGCCGCTGGAATGAAACCATTTTTCAAACAATGGGAGATGGTAAGATTCTGAAAATACCGAGATTTTTTAGTCCTAAATCTTTTGAAGTTAAACATACGCATGCTTCGATAGTTCTTGGAAGCTGCCCATTGCAAAAAAAGACAAAAACGATCGTTGAGTTGGGATGTGGCAATGGAGTGGTACTCGTTCTCATCGCACTGTTGAATCCTTTCGTGGAAAAATTGATAGGTGTGGATGTAAATCCCAAAGCTTGTGAAGTTGCACGAGAATTCGTAAAGCTCAATTCTTTGGAAAATCGCATCGAGATTTTGAATATGGACATAAAGGATGTTCGCAACGAATTGAAATGTGAAATGGCTGATCTTGTAGTTTTTAATCCCCCCTTTCACATTTCCGGGAAAGTCAGTGTCGAGAAAGGAAGATTTTTGGAAAGAAATGCAAACGTCTTTGAAAGCTTCGTTGATGTCACGCGCTTGATTTTAAAAAACAAGGGCATATTCCGTTTTGTCACCTCGCCCAACAACATTTTGACATATTTTGAAGTGCTTTTACGGAGCAACATGATTCCCAAGTATTTAACCCCGGTTTATGGCAAAAGAGGAGTGGAATCGAAGTTGGCTTTGATAGAAGGAACTAAAAACGGTAATTTGCCCGGGTTTAGGATAAAAGAACCGCTGTTTTTAGATAAGATTGAAACGTTTGCACCTTTACATTCTGAATCCGCTTAAAAACGGCATTTAGAATGTCAAATAAGTTTTTTGGGATT
>WFSH01000056.1 GCA_015486145.1 Mesoaciditogaceae bacterium | reverse complement strand
TTCTTTCAAGGTCTTGGAAATTATCGGATCTGCCAACATATTTTGAGCGTGAGAACTTCCTTCAAATATTTTTTCTTCCGTTGGAAAAGGAAGATGTGATGCAACAACCTCAGATGAATCAAATGCAAAATCACCTTTGGTGTAAAAAACAACCGCTTTTTGGGCTTTAGATTTAAGTGTCGAGAAATTACGGGGAAAACCAGCTGGTGACAAAAGTACCATTCCATCGATCGTTCCATCATAAATCTCGAGAGCTCTTAGAACCGCTGTGCCTCCCATGCTTGCACCAATTACAGATATTTTCTCGGCATGTTTTGATGCATATCTAATGGCACCAATAACATCCAATTCATACCGATGATCCTTGGACTCGGAGCTTCCATAACCTCTAAAATTAAACGTCACAACTGTAAACCCTTTCTTTTGAAGATATAGAGCAAAATCGTGCCAGCTGTTCATGTCAAAGGCTTTTCCATGAGCAAGAATAACCCAATGTTTTCCCCCTTCAAACACACCACCTTCGATTTTTAACTCATCCTTACTTTCAAAAAATATGCTTTTCAAAATAGATCCTCCTTTCTTCAGAATTTTAAACTACTGAAATAAATCCAGTGGTTCTCAAGAACATGTAAACAGCTATCGAGAGAATGAAAAATGCGAATGCTTTTCTCAACGATTTGTTGTTTGTGTGTATTGCGATGATCCTTCCCACCGTTATTCCAATTGCCGTACCGATCAAAATCCATAGAACAGGACTGAATTGTATGGTAACGTTTGTGAAAACCCTTGCCAAAATGCCCCACAAACAATTGAAAGTTATTATCGAAAGACTCGTTGCGATGGCGTGTTTCATGGGCAAACCTAAAATAAGTGCCAAGGAAGAAACCACCAAAAACCCTCCTCCAACACCTAAAAAACCTGTCATAAAACCTACCACGGACGCTGTTATGATCAGAAGGGACCATTTTTTTATTTTGCTGTAGTCAAGGATTTTTGAGTGATCATCATTTTTCTTGGAACGTTTTAGCATCATAACACCTATAAGTACCATCGTTGCCGCAAAGGTGTACAAAAGAGCTTTTCTCGGCATAAGCATGTTAAAATGTGACCCCAAAAAGTTCGTGAGGATACCAAAAATAACGAAAATAAGAGTTACACGCCATTCAACAAATTTCTCACGTGAATACTCAATCACGCCCATTAATGCCGTTGATCCCACGATCACCAATCCAGTTCCTATGGCAGAATGAATATTCATTCCAACAAGATACACAAGCACGGGTATAGTCACGATCGATCCTCCGTCACCCATTAGCCCTAACACAAGGCCAATTGGTGTACCATAAAGAACATTTAAAAATCCCATAAACTCACTCCCTTCTAAGGTTTTATATATCTGTATCCTTCTTCTTCTCGTTTTGCTATTTCAACCACACCAGAAGGAACTATTTCAACAAAATGCGGCAACATGTTTTCAGAAATACCGTTGGTTCTGAGAGAATTTTTGCACGCCACAAATCTAACTTTTCCCCGTAATTTCTCAATCTTTCTTTGTTCATTTATATCAATATAAGCGTTTACAGCATCGCCGTTTGCAACTACTTCAATAAAAATCATATTTCCATCAGCAATTTCATCAACGAAATTTTGAACATTTTTCAGTGCCAAATTCCACATTACTTCCTCGTCCACATGAAATAACACTTTAAGCATTAAACTCTCCCCCTGTGTAAAACTAATGGCAGAACTTGAGAACACGATAACATCATTCTATTAGTGTGTCAAATACACATATTTTATGGGGTTATAAGTTGTGCTTATGATATTCAAAGTGAGATTAATTTGTGTTGACATGTGAATATACATGTGTTAAAATTTGCTTGGAGGTGAGAAGGTTGGAATACACGATCGATGAATTTGTGGAAAAATTCGTGCCATATAAAATTCAAAGAACCACTTTGTTAACCGGTGGTCTTGCATGGGGAACTGTAGCGGCTGGTGTTATGGTAATAGGTTTCACCTTGCCTTCAATAGTTAAGACATACTCTTTAAGTATGTACATGGGCTCTTGGATCGCTTCTTCGACATTTGTAGGAATGCTCATAGGTGCATTTTTATCTGGTTACATGGCCGATGTTTGGGGAAGAAAGAAAATAGCCATCTTCACGCTGTTACTTACGGTAATTTTCACTTCATTCACAGCAATCGATGTGAATTACTCAATGCTCATACTTTTTAGAATACTTGCCGGTTTCGGTATGGGAGGACTTTTACCCGTTGTAAATGCAATAGTTGCTGAATTCACGTCTTCAGAAAAACGTGGAAGATATCTTGTTCTTCTTGAATCGAGTTGGGCTTTTGGTTCGATAGCAATAGGCATAGTGGCGGTTACAGCGGGAAAGATAGATTGGCATATTGATTATCTTTCTTTTCTTGTCGCTTTACTGTTTCTAATTCCACTTTCCACTATTCCAGAAACGCCTCGTTATATGGTGCAAAAGAAGAAAATTCATTCTCTTCGAAGGGCTTTTCGTAAATTTTCTATTGAAATTCCAAGTAATGTTACGTTTCGTGTTAACAGAAGTAAACATGTCCCTATCTCGGGTCTTTTTGAAAGTCAGTACATTTTGACTACACTTATGGTTTGGTTTTTATGGTTTTCTCTCTCTTTTTCATATTATGGCTTTTTTATATGGATGCCAAAGATGATAGGTAAAATGGCCGGAACGTCTTTAACTTCTTCTCTTTTCTTTTTGTTCGTCATGATGATCGCGCAACTTCCAGGTTACTTTACGGGGGCTTATCTTGTAGAAAAAATAGGAAGAAAGAAAACTCTGTTCTACTCTTTGATCGGTACCGCGGTGTTTTCCATACTCTTTGCGTTTTCGAGAAGTGATATTTGGCTTTTGGTATATGGGGTTACCATGACGTTTTTCTGCATGAGTGCTTGGGGGAGTCTTTACGCTTACACGCCTGAGCTTTATCCAACAAGATTCCGTGGAAGTGCAAACGGTTCAGCAGGAGCGATGGCAAGAATTGCCGGAATGTTAGCACCTTTTTATATTGCACAAATGATGGAATTTGGTTTGACTTCTGCCGCAATTTCAGGGTTTGGTATAATGTTGTCGATCAGTGCGTTTTGGATGTTTTTCGTTGGACATGAGACTTCTGGTACTCAAATAGGTTGAAGGAGATGAGAGTTTGGATAAAGAAGAGAGATTAAAGAAGATTGTGAATTTTCTATCGTCATCAAAAGAAAGCATGAGTGGTTCAAAATTGGCATCTTTGTTGGGTGTCACGCGACAAGTTGTGGTTCAAGATGTGGCCATTTTAAAATCAAGAGGGATAAACATCATATCAACAGCCAGAGGATATGTTCTGAACAATGCAGAACCAAAATTCACGACACTTGTAGCAGTTCAACACACAAAGGAAATGATACGTGATGAGTTAACATGTGTGGTAAAAAATGGCGGAGAAGTGATCGACGTAATCGTCGAACATCCCATTTATGGAGAAATCAGAGGAAGCCTCAATGTGAGAACGCTTGGAGATGTTGAAAAGTTCATCACCGCTCTTCAAACTTCCAGCGCCAACCCACTTTTGGCACTTTCAAACGGTGTACACCTTCATACCATAGGTGCAAATACTAAAGAAGCGTTGCAAAAAATCATTAAATCACTTGAAAAAATGGGTATTTTAATCTGAATGTTTGATGAGAACTTTGCTGGATTATCCTAACTTAAACAAGGTTAAATTTACTCTGATTTGAATACCTTGCTGAATCCCATTAAAACAAGAATGAAACCCACAAACATTATAGCCACAATGAGATAAAATCTGATTGCCGACATGGGAGCTATGTTGGTTGCGTATTTCATCGCGTTTGTGATGTAAATGAGGGGAAGCGAGTAAGCCACGCGCTGGAAGATTGGTGGCATGATTTTTATTGGGAAGTACACACCCGAGAAGAACATCATCACCGTGTAGATGGCACTAGAGATCTCACTTGAGACTTTGGCATTTGGCGAGAAAAGTAGGATTATCATACCAATTCCCATCATACCAAAGGTGGCTGAGAGTACAAGAATGGTGAATTTAAACCAATCTACACTGTAGTGTACGCCAAACATTATGGTTGCTATTCCAAAAAGCGCAAGAATGGATATGTAAGTTTCAATGACTTTTTCAAAAATGAAAGCGCCGTAAAAGTGCCAACGCGATATGGGAGTTGTCCAAAGCTTTTTCATCACCTTTTTATCTCTTAAGTGAGCCAGTCCTGCGGTCATAGAAAAGATCCCGACAGAGAATATACTCAAAGCGAGAATGCCTGGTATCAAACTGTTTAGATAGTTGAATTTTTTTCCTGAAAAGGAAACTTCTGTTCGCTTCACGTTTATCATTGAAACGATACCTCTTGATTCGTTTATTTTTTTAGCTACACGTTTTCCTATTGATATGTAATAATCATTTGATTGTACGTTGGAAGGGTTTAGATATATTTTCAAAGTCTTTCCGTCAAGCGAAAGCCCAAAATCATCTTTTTGGGTCAAAATTGCTTTTTTCAGAGTATCCATATTTTGGAATTTTTTATAGTACACTCCTGAAACTTTAGGTAGTTTTTGCCCTATAAAACCGACTTTCACAATTGATTGCGAGTACACGCCGGAAAAAACATATCCAAATATGATCAATATAACAAGAGGAAAGAGAAAGTTGAAAAATGTACTCGTTTTATCTCTAAGGGCATTTAGAGTCAAAGCCCATAGATTTGTCCAGAATCTCATGTCATACCTCCCACTTGAAATACCGAACACTGTACAGAGTCATAACGACTGCCCACAGTACCGGTACAAGTATATTCAAGTAAATGGAAGTTGGCGAAGGACTGACTCCCATAGCAGCCCTCAATCCATTTGCGAGATATGTTGTTGGTATGGAATAAGCTATCGCCTTGACTGCAAATGGAACGTTTGTAATTGGAAAAAAGAGACCCCCAAGAAACATGAAAAGAAAATTGAACATACTGGCCAGGGCACTTCCTGAATTGGCGCTTTTTGCAAAACTTGCGACAAAAAAACCCAATGGCATCGTAGTGACAAGGGTTAAGAGAATATAAAGAATTGCATTTAATCCAAGGTTCAATTTGGCCCCCATCCACATACCCACGATGAGAATTAAGGCAAATTGGAAGACTTCCAAAGTAAGGTTTGAAAGGGTCATTCCCAAAAGATAATGACCTCGATCAATTGGAGCTACGAAGATCCTTCGTAAAACTTTTTTCTCGCGTTGAACGAGCAGATCGTCCGTTACTCCGAAGAGAGCCACCGTCATAAAAGCCATCACTATTATGCCTGTAACTAGAAAATTTAAATACGAAAATGGTGAACTTTTTTTTAACGAGATGTACTCAATTTTAGGCACCACTAATTTTTTTATCCCTGAGTGTTCAATAAATTTCTTGTTGAAGGCGCTAACAACGGAATCCAAGATGGAGAACGCAATGTTGGAGCTCTGACTGTTCTGCCTCGTGTATATCTCAATCGGCTCGTTCTTCATTTTTAACGGAAAATGGAGTGTACGGGCGTAAATATAAGTATTAAAGAATTTGGGTATGACCAACACAGCATCTATTTTATCGAGCTTTAGTTCCTTTACCGATTTTTTTAGGAAGCGAGACGTTGTACCCGATTCGATCTTGAGAAGGGGAACTTTATCATCGGTTGCTTTAGACATATTTCGAAGTGCTTTGACTATGTAGGAAGCGAAATCCATGTTCGAACCTTTAAAAGTTGAACTTTCGTTCACGATCGAAACTTTAACAGAGATTGATTTCCCAACGTTCAAGAATATTGAACCAAGGATTACCAAGAGTATTACTGGAAATATTATTGTCCAAAACAAACCGCTTGGGCTTTTCAGGTTTGAAAGGAAAAGGGCTTTGAAAATTGTAGAAACGTATTTCATCAGTCCCTGAGACTCCTTCCGGTGAGCTTTAAGAAAACATCTTCAAGATTGGATTGACGCACTGAAAGGTCTTCAACTTCAACCGAGTTAGCCTCAGCCCAATCGAGAAAGGATTTCATGGTTTTTGGGAGATCCGATGCCTCAAAAATTACCTTGGATTCCTCGATTTCTATATCACCGAGAATTTCTTTGAGTTCTGAGATCTTTCCGTTGTTTGTGTTTACACGTGCCTCTATAATTTTTTCTTCACCGAAAGAAGACACCAATTCCCGAGGTGTTCCATTGGCAATTATCTTGCCGTGATCCATTATGTAAACATAATCCGAGAGCATTTCGGCCTCTTCCATGTAATGAGTTGTGAGAAAAATGGTCTTTCCGGAGTTTTTGAATTTTTCTATCATATCCCAGATGTTTCTTCTCGCTTGTGGATCCAAACCAGTAGTTGGTTCGTCCATGAATATCAGATCGGGGTTCCCAATGAGTGCGGTACCTATCGCAAGGCGCTGTCTCTGACCGCCAGAGAGTTTCTCAACGCGTGCTTTTCGCTTTTCTTGTAGACTGACAATTTTCAGCACTTCATTCACTTTTAGTGGTGAGGGATAAAGATTCTTGAACATTTTCAAAATTTCAGTGACCGTTAAGTGTTCTATGAAGTTGTTCTCTTGAAGTACCACCCCAATCCTTTCTCGGATTTCTAATGGAACGTTTGTACGCAATGTTTTTCCAAACATGGTTATTTTTCCAGAGTCATGAGTTTTTAGACCTTCGAGTACCTCAAGAGTTGTGGTTTTCCCAGCACCATTTGGCCCAAGAAGAGTAAAAACTTCTCCCTTTAATACCTTAAATGATATCCCATCAACGGCTTTCACATGACCGTAATGCTTCTTGAGATCGTTCACTTCGATGATAGTTTCTTTTGCCATGAGATACCTCCAATGAAAGCTCAAAAAACATTATAACTTATTTTCGTTGAAAAACGATGTTCTCTATTTCTCCTCATTTTTGTATGGGAAAAATAGGATTCTCTTTACGATTAAGATAGCAAAGTGAAACGAGATTCAGCGTCAAGTGCAAAATGGTCCCCTCGAAAGCTGAAAGACAATTCGTGGGCTTGATCACGATGAAACTTTATGGTAAAATCTTTTGCGTGCGGGCATAGCTCAGATGGTAGAGCATCGGCCTTCCAAGCCGAGTGTCGCGGGTTCGAATCCCGTTGCTCGCTCCATATCGGGCATTTAAAATGCCCGATTTGTTTTGAAATATACGAGCCTGAAGACGTTGGAGGGGATAAAAATATTGGGAATTATTTTTACTTTTTTGGGAATCGCAACTTACATTTACGTTGGTATCCGAGTTTTACGTATGAGAGTACGATTGACGGCATTTTTGTACTTTTTCTCGCTGGCTGGCTTTGCATTGGTGATCATATTTGGACTTTTGCCGTTCATTATAGGATGGTCAGTGTTCATTTTCGTCGTCGCCACTTTGATTTTTGTCATGGCGAGGTGAGTAAAAACTCAGCACGACATCGCCGTATTTTTTTCTTGAGTTGAGTGACATATTTTTGCCGCTTTTTGGCGGCAATTCTTTTTCAAAAGATTCCATAACAACCACACCATTTTTTCTTAAAATGCCAAGGTGCTTGTCAATTTCATAAAAAGCTTCGAGCAAGAGTCCCGTTCCAAACGGAGGATCGGCAAAAATGAAGTCATATTTATCACTCTTTTTTGACAATCTTCTAAGAGCTATTCGGAAGTCTATGTTCACTATTTTGAACGGGTGGTTCAGTTTTGATAGATTTTTCCTTATTGTTACACAGGAAGAGCGAGATATTTCAACAATTGTGATTCCTTTGGCTGATCTGCTGATCGCCTCGGCTGAAACGATCCCGCTTCCTCCGAAAAGTTCAAGCATGTCTTTTTGCTCCACGTCAATAATATCGTATAAAGCCTCTCTGACTATTGCAGGCGTATATCTTGTACGTCTATCTGGAACGGAAGAAATGATCATTTTTTTGAATTTTCCTCCGGTGATCTTCAAATCATCCCACCTCCACAAAATTCACCCTTTCCCCATATCTGCGATTTATTTCTTTCAAAAGTACAGGATGTGAGGAAAGTTCGGGATCTGATTCAACCAGCTTCTCCGCATCTTCTCGAGCTTGAAGAAGTAGATCCATGTCTTCTGAGAGGTTTGCCACTTTGAACTCTGGAATTCCATGCTGACGGGTTCCCATAAATTCTCCCGGTCCACGAAGCTTCAGGTCATATTCGGCGAGTGCAAAACCATCAAAGGTGTGCACAAAGTATCGCAATCTTTCAATTTCTACTCCATTAGTCAAGAGAAAACAGTAAGATTTTTCTCCACCGCGGCCTATACGCCCTCTCAACTGATGAAGCTGTGCAAGGCCGAACCTTTCCGGATGCTCTATGACCATGACATTTGCGTGAGAAATGTCTATTCCAACTTCTATCACAGTAGTCGATACGAGCACTTGAATTTCTTTTCTGTAAAACTGATTCATCACTTTCTCTTTTTCTTCGGAGGGCATTTTTCCGTGAAGCAAACCAACGTTGTATTTGGAAAAAGGACCTTTTACAAATTCTTCGTATATCTCTTTTGCAGCTTTTAAATCCAGTTTTTCAGATTCCTCAATCAAAGGAGAGATCCAGAAAACCCCGTTACCATCATCTATTTCTTTTTTAACAAAATCGATCACATCATCCCTTTTGTTCTCGTTAACAAGCATGGTTTTTGGTTTTTTCCTACCTTTTGGTAATTCATCTATGAGTGTTACATCCAAATCTCCGTACAGAGTCATGGAGAGAGTTCTTGGTATTGGTGTGGCGGTCATTACAAGTGTATCCACGGCTTTACCTTTTGACATCAACGCTTCTCGTTGTTTAACACCAAATTTGTGTTGCTCGTCTATTATAACGAGCCCGAGATTTTGAAATGAAACATCTTTTTGTATTAAAGCATGAGTTCCTATAACGAGTTGTATCTCTCCTTTGGATATTTTCTCTTTTATTTCCGTTTTTTTGTTTGAAGGAGTGGAACCAGTCAGCAACTCAATCTCAATGCCAAAAGGGGAAAGATCGGATTTTATCCGTTCGTAGTGTTGGCTTGCGAGAACGTAAGTTGGTGCCATAAAAGTGGCTTGAAATCCGCTTTCTATTACGTCAAGGATGGCTATTTCTGCCACCACCGTTTTTCCGCTTCCCACGTCACCTTGGAGAAGTCTGTTCATCACAAAAGAACCAGCCAGATCCTTTTCAATTTCTTCGATCGCTTTTTTTTGAGCTTCCGTTAATTCAAAAGGTAAAGTTCTCTTGAATTTCTCCGAGGCTGTGCCTTTGAATCTTTTGGGGACACCGCCCTTTGATTGGAATTTTTTTCTGATCATGAGTTGAGAGACTTCTAACAAAAATAGTTCCTCATAAGCGAGTCGCCTTTTTGACTCTTTTAGATGGTATTCGCTCTGGGGAAAATGTATGCCGTACACAGACCTTTTCACATCCAATAAGTTCCTTTTTTTCAGGATATCCTCGGGGATTGGATCTTCGAAAGAATGGACGTGGGATATGTTTGATTCGATCATCATTCTCATCATTTTTTGGGATATTCCAGCTGTGAGGTCATAAATTGGCGCAATTCTTGGTGAGGCACTGTCGGCTATCTCAAAATCCGGAGACATCACTTGAAAGCGCCCATAGTCATTCTTGACTATTCCGCTGAAAGCTATACGTTTAGCATTACGCACGAGGTTGTATATGTATTCTTGGTTGAACCAGACGAGGTGCATGTTTGAAAATCCGTCTGTCACGATCACGGTGACAATGGTGTAATTTTTGGCTCTCCGTTTTTCAACGTTTACGATATTCGCAATTGCCGAAACACGCTCGCCTGGTCTTAGTTTTAAAATGTTGAGGGGGCGTCGCCAGTCATCGTATAAGCGCGGGAAATGATACAAAAGTTCTCGTATGGTCATTATTCCAAGTCTGTTCAGTTTTTCCGCCCTCGAAGGTCCAACTTTTTTGGCGAATTTTACATCTGAACCCAAATCAACAGATTTTTGAGGTATAGCGGGTAATCCCGTTAGATTCTCTCTGCGTAATTTTTCTATCATGATCAATCCGTTGTTCAATCTAGTCTTAATTCTGTTTTGAGGAAGTTTTGATATCCCGAGAAAATAGCCACAAAATGTTTTAAACCTCTCGGTCGCACCTTCTGGTAAACTTTTAACGGTGAGGAGAGAATCTTTAACGAACCTTTCGAGGTCTTTTGGTTTTTTTTCCGATGCCAAAACAGATTTTATGAGGAGTTCAGAAGAATCCACAAAGTCTTCAAACAACATGTCACTTTTCTTTGGAAAATAGACCAGTCAATCCTCCGGATTCCATTGAGGAAACCGTTGGAAATTGCATGTGAATAGATGTTGCAACATAGCTAATGCCCATTTGTTGAAGCTCGATGTTATCTATTTGATTTTTGGCGAAAAATCCCATTACCCCCAATGCCAGCGCCATCAAGATGCTTATCAGTAGAATTGTAACTTGTCCCTTATGCATCTGTATACCCCACATAAGGAATGTTCCGATATTTTTGATCGTAATCAAACCCGTAGCCAAGTATGAATTTATCTTCAATGTGAAATCCAACGAAATCAACCGGGATTTCAATCTTTCTGTGGGCCCGCTTTTCAAAAAGGGTGACAACTTTTAAGGAAGCCGGTTCGTATTTTGAGAAATACTTAAGAATGTAATTCAAAGTGATACCGGTATCCACTATGTCTTCAACGACCAATATGTGTTTCCCACTTATGCTTTCATCGAGCCATGATTTTACCCTGACACGTTCGGTACTGCCTCCGCCTACGTAGCTTGAAACTTGAACAAAACTGTAGGAAACGTTTAGTCCTATTGTAAGGGTAAGATCGCTAAAAAAGTGAATAGCTCCCTTTAACACACAAACTGCAACGATTTCGTTTGTGAAAGGCTTGTACGAGTTCGTTATTTCCTCTCCAAGTTCGTTTATTCTTTGAAGAAGTTCTTTTCTCGTGTAGAGTACGTGCACTACTTCACCTCCAAACTAACGTTCTTGTGATTTTATGGATGAAATGTTGAGAGTCGGTTTGTTCACTTTTCTAACGATGTAGGGTACGAATTTTTCAAAATGTTTTTTAGAATACACGTTGAGGAGATAATAATAAACGCCAATTGCTATTCCTGAGATTCCGAGTGATACGTAATCGTTGAAATTAAATAAATATTTGAGCAACATGGTAAGCGTTAACAAAATGACAACTGGAATTCCATACATGAGGCCTGATAAAAGAGTCGTGCTCTTTTTCTCTGGAGCCTCATATTCCACAAAGTCATTCACATCGACGTCGTATCCTTTGGGATTCAAGATGCGTACTTTTACCGGTTTGGAGTTACAAATTTCTTTGAGTGCGCATGAATTGCAATAACCACTTGCTTGCCTCTCTGCCCAAACGGTGTGAGTTTCCACCTTTATTACTTTTGCAATTTCACGCATTTCTATCATCTCCTGTTATAATTATAACATCATTGATGAGAATATGAGATTGTAATAATGTATGATGATTTTTTAGTGAGGAGGTTTGTTGTGAAATTTGATGTTGTAACAGCAGAAATTGGAAGTACCACCACGGTTGTAAGTGCTTTTGTTGGTATGGGATCAACGCCAAAACTCGTGGCTCAGAGTGAGCATTATACAACGGTTAATGAGGGAGATGTTACGATCGGCATAGAGCGAGCTTTGAAGTTCATGAAAGAGAAAATTGGAGAGTCAGTTGATTGGGAGAATCTGCTCGTTTCTTCAAGTGCGGCAGGTGGTTTAAAAATGACCGTTCACGGACTTGTGTATGACATGACGGCCAGGGCCGCCAAAGAAGCTGCCCTTGGAGCGGGTGGAGTGGTTAAGCTGGTTACCTCTGGGAAAATTTCAAGTGATGTACTGAATAAAGTGCGTCTTATCTCACCAAAGCTCATTCTTCTGGCTGGAGGAGTCGATCACGGAGAATCCGAAACGGTCATACACAATGCCGAAATTTTTGCCCAAAGCGATATAAGTGTTCCGTTTGTTTATGCTGGAAATTCAGATGCTTCAGAAAGAGTGGAAGAAATTTTGGAGAATGCAGGGAAAAAAGTGACGGTGACTGAAAACGTTTATCCAAAAGTAGATCTTTTGAATGTAGAGCCTGTCAGAAAAATAGTTCAAAGAGTTTTTTCTCAACACATAATTCACGCTCCAGGAATGACAAAATTGGATGGACAGATAAAAGGGCAAATAATACCAACGCCCGCAGCTGTTATGAAAGCTGGAAGCATTCTCCAGAAAGAAATGGGAGATTGTATGGTGATAGATATTGGTGGGGCAACTACGGATGTGGATTCTTTTACAAGCGGAAGTCCAGACATACAAGAGATAACTATTTCTCCAGAACCATTTGCGAAAAGAACAGTGGAGGGAGATCTTGGTGTTTTTGTAAATGCGGCCAACGTTGTAAAAGTTTTTGATTGGATTCGTGAAGAGTTTCCAGATGAAGAGGAGCTTTTGAAAAAGATCACCCCTTATCCCAGTGACGAAAGAATTGAGAACTTTGTTCTGGCGATGGCCAGAGGATGCGCAACGGAGAGCGTTCTTCGACATTCGGGAAGAATTCGCTACATTTACGGTTCAACCGGGAGAATCAGGTTGGCAGAAGGGAAAGACCTCACGGCTATCGTGAATATTTTTGGAACCGGCGGCGTTTTAAGTAGATCAGGAGGGAGTTCAAGGATTCTCGATGAGGTGCGTAAGCTTGGCCAGAAAAAACCGATGTTTCTACTTCCTCCAAAGGAATCAAAATTATATGTGGATTCAAATTACATATTTGCGGCTTGTGGTCTTATCGCTCAAATTGACGAAGAATCAGCCAAGAAATTGCTCATCGGGGATGTGAAGCGTGTTGGATGAAGTTGTGATCAGAACTGACGGAGGTGCGGAGGGAAATCCAGGTCCGGCAGCTTCTGCCTTTGTTGTGGAAAATGGGGGAAGAATCGTTTGTGTACATTCAGAGTACATCGGAGTGGCTACCAACAATCAAGCAGAATACAAGGCACTTTTGATGGCTTTAAGGTATGTTAAAAAGAATTTCTTCAAAAAGAAAGTAAAGCTATTTTCCGACAGTCAGCTGATGATCAAACAACTGAAAGGGGAATACAGGATAAAGTCTTCAAATCTCGTTTCCATGTGGTCTGAAGCGCGTGAGTTGATTGGAAAGATGGACATTTCTTTGGAATGGGTCAAGCGCGATGAAAATTATTTGGCAGATTTTCTCGTTAAAATGGTTAGGAAGGTGAAGAATGGATAAAATATTCGATCTCGTTTTTTCCCCAAGAACTTTTTTTAAGACATCAAAATTTGATTTTATCAGTTCGGTGGCCACTTTGTTGATCATATGGTTTGTAAATGTTTTGATTCTTTTTCCTTCTTTCAAAAATATCCCCTTTTTTGGTGGCTTTTACGTATTTTCAATTATCCTCTTGGGTTTAATGGTCGTTTATTATCTCTTGTCTGTGGCAATTCACAGAATTGCCGGGAAGGGTGGGAAAAAAGTTTTTTTTGGATTTTCTTTCGTGCTTTTTCCACATGTTATGTCAGGGTGGATATTTTCCATGGGCTTTCTGTGGAAATGGGCATTCATTTTACTTTTGATACCAATTTTATGGTCGATCGTACTGGAATTCTATCTCGTAAGAAGCTCCATGGGGTACGGGATGATCTACACGATCGTTGTTAGGATAACACGTGATATAATCTATTTCGTCTCTCTGTACGCGTTTTTAAAGGGATGGTTTGTATGAATATAGGGATGATGACGGATACGTATATTCCCCAGATAAATGGAGTGGCCACCTCGGTAAATCTTTTTAAAAGGTATCTTGAAAGCATGGGGGAAAGGGTCTACGTTTTTTCGCCCATGATACCAAAAAATGAAAGTGGAACTTTTAAAGTGACCGGTCTTAAATTTTTGTGGGAACCTCAACACAGGTTTGCCATACCCATATCCCATAAGATACTTAAATTGTCCACGAGATTGAAAATTGATGTGGTTCACTCTCATGCACCGTTCAGTATGGGATTTCAAGCTTTGCGGATCAGTGAAAAGTTGGGCCTTCCGCACGTGCATACATATCACACCTTGCTCACTGAGTACAGACATTACATACCGTTTCCATTCAGACCCACAGAGAACGCAGTTAGAGAATTCAGCGGTTGGTTTTGTAATTCTACGGATGCTGTTATAGCGCCAACAGAAAAGATCAAAAATGAACTTTTGAGTTACGGGGTAGAAGTTCCAATTTACATACTTCCAACGGGAATAGATGTGGATAATTTTAGAAGGCCTTTGAATTTTTCGGTGAGAAAAAAACACTCCATACCGGAAAATGATCGTATTATTTTGTTTGTTGGTAGAATAGCAAAAGAAAAAAATCCCGATTTCATTATAAAAGCTTTTGCCAAACTGCATGATAAGCTTAGAAACACGACCTTGATAATGATTGGGGATGGTCCGGAAATGAAAGAAGTTTCACACCTTGCCTCTCGTCTTAAAGTATTAAATCACGTTGTTATGACCGGATACATGCCAAGGAATGAAATTGTGGAGTATTATCGAGAATCCGATGTTTTTGCTTTCGCATCCGTTACCGAAACGCAAGGTTTGGTGGTGTTGGAAGCACTGGCTGCTGGGTTGCCAGTTGTTGCAGTGGCAAAAGAAGGGGTGGCAGATGTGTTGGTGGATGGTGTTGGATGTTCGCTCATTGATGATGTTTTACTTGAACCCTTTGTCGATAAGCTGTTGAAAATATTGGAAAACCCCGGACTTTCAGTGAAAATGGCTGACGACGGTATGAATTACGTGTTAAAGCATTGGTCGATGGAAACAATGACACAGCGACTCGACGAAATATACAAAGAAGTTGTGAAGTTTTCTAAAAAAAGGAGGAAAAAATATGGTTCCCAATCTTTTTTTGCTTATTTACACCGCTTCGGATTACGCGTTTTCTAACAATTCGTTGATTTACAAACATGACAACAAAGAGATTCAAAAAGCCCTTATATGGACAGTTTTGATCGCGATTGCTTTGACGTTTGATCTGCTCACCACTTTAACCGGTTTGGTGAGTGTGACGATTTACACCGCCATTTTAATTGGTTTGACTTTTCTTAAATCCAGAAGTAACAAAAAGGGTTGGTATATCTCTTCAGAACTCATCAACTTGGGATTGGCTTTGGTATTCACGATACCGTTGGCGGGTTGGATAAGCTCTCATTCTTATTTGCAACCGCCGTTTGTCAATTATCTTTTAGGTCTCACAATTGCTTCTGTCGTTTTTACCGACCTTTTCAGAAGATTTGGATACATTCCAATAAAATCTGGAGATTCTGATGGTAGTTTTGAGAGAATACTACTCTTCATATTCGTTATGGCTTTGCAATGGTGGTACGTGTCGTTTACCCTGATAGGAATGATCGTTTACAGGTTCATAAGATACAGAAAGTTTTCAAAAATGTGGTTGATAAGCCCCGCTGTCGGTATTGGTTTCTCTCTACTTTGGTTGTTGCTTATGAGAAGCAATCTCATTTAAAAGCGAGGCTAAAAGAGGGAGGTGTAAAAGTGAAAAGGTACGTGGTGTTTTTTGTGGCCTTCATGCTCATTTTTGGGGTGGCAGCTTTATCTTTTACTGTCACATTCGTTACGGACACTGGGGGACTTGGTGACAAGTCTTTCAACGACAGTGCATGGCATGGTGTGCAAATGGCAGTTAAGAAATTTGGGGTGACTGCGGATGTCATTCAATCATACGAGCAGTCTGATTACATTCCCAATCTCAGTGCCGCGGCTCAAATCTCCAACGCGGTTGTTGCCGTTGGGTTTTTGATCAAAGATGCGGTTGAGCGCGTTGCACCACAGTTCCCAAACACAAAATTCATCTTTATTGACGGTTCCATAAAGGGTATTCCAAATGTGGAAAGTTACATATTTGATCAGCAACAGGGAGGTTTTTTGGTTGGTTATATAGCCGCCGCAATGTCAAAAACGGGGAAAGTTGGGGCCGTTTGTGGAATGCCCATACCGCCAGTTAACAGCTATTTGTACGGTTATAAGGCAGGTGTTGAGACTTACGATGTCCTACATGGAAAAAATGTCCAGGTTATTTCTGGATATGTTGGCAGTTTCGATGATCCATCAGCGGGTAAAGATATGACGGAGAGTCAGATAAGTGCTGGTGCAGATATAGTTTTTCAACTTGCAGGGTTAAGTGGTCTTGGCGTGATAGACGCAATGAGAAATGAACCAAAGGGTTACTTTGCCATAGGGGCAGATCAAGACCAGGATTATTTAGCCCCGGGCCACGTTCTTGTTAGCGCCATAAAAAGGGTGGACATAGGTGTTTTTGATGGAATAAAATCGGTCATTGATGGAACGTTTAAAGGTAAGACATTTACATTGTCTCTCAACAACGGCGGCATAGGGATAAGTCCCATGACCTACACGAAACAGCTCGTTCCAAAATCGATTTTTCATCAGCTCGATGTTCTTGAAAAGATGATTAAGGCTGGAAAGCTGATCATTCCCCAAACAAAAGCCGAATTTGACTCTTTTCAAGTTCCGCAGATTAATTTCTGAATATCGCACATCCTCGAAGTGTCAAGAGAAACTTCAACGTCTTTTCAGGAATTTTAGGATGTAAGACCGTTCTTCATCCAATGGTGCTGTAAAAGAGAGCTTTTCATGTTTTTGTGGATGGATAAACGAAATTTCACGGCAATGCAGGAAATAACCTTTAAGGTGAAAGCGTTTTCTGAATTCGTCGTTCTTTTGTTTTGAACCGTAAACGTCGTCTCCCACGATGGGCATGTTTTGCAAAGCCAAATGTCGCCTTATTTGGTGTTTACGGCCGGTGAGTGTTTCCACATCAAGTAGGGTATAACCATCAAAAAACTCTTCTGGTTTTGTTAAAGTCACAGCACGTTTTCCGTCTATCAAATCATGCAACTCTTGGGAGACTGTGATGAGGCCATACACTAAAGCTAAATAGTGTTTTTCAACCTTGTGTTTTCTAAAGAGCTTTGACATGAGCTTTGAGAATTCGTAATCCTTTGCAACTATCAAAATACCAGTTGTGTATTTGTCCAATCTGTGTACCAAATAGAATTCGCCGCGATAGTTCAATAATGCGTTGTAAATGGTCTTGTTTGAGGTGTTGGTTCCCGGCTGGGTTGAGAGCCCGGCCGGTTTGTTTAAAACCAACATTTCTTCGTCTTCATAGATCACTTTTAACTCTGTTTGTAATGGTTTGTGTGTTGGAACTGTTCTTCCAAATTTTTGCATTATCTGCGTTTGATCGCCCGCCACTTTAATCAACACGGTTTGCCCTTTTTTTAATCGGTAAGATTTGTCTCTTATTCTTTTATCATCTATCAAAACTCTTCCAGAACGTATAAATTTTTGGATAACTGACAAGCGGATCTCTGAGTAAGTTCTCCTTAAAAACTTGTCGAGTCTTTCATAATCCCGATCCGCTAAAATTCTCTTAAAATAGAATGTCACTATTTGTTTTCACCAAGTTCTTTTTCCTCGTAAGACTTTGGGTGTATTTTTGTTGTTATACCTATTGCCAAAGACATGCAAGCTAATCCAATAATTCCACCACCAATTACGTCTATTCCCCAATGTACGCCCAGATAAAGTCTGCTGTAAAGTATGGAAGCTATGAGGAAGGACAATACAACAGTTAAGATCCAGGAAACAGTTTTTGGGAGGTGGGATTTCACGATCAAATAAATTAACAGTCCGTAAAGCGCAAAAGCTCCCACCGAGTGACCACTTGGATATGCGTAAGAACTTGTTGGTACTAATTGCGAGAACGTGGGACGTTGTATTCTGTAAAGATTTTTCATTATTTCAATCGATAAACCGGCAAACACCAAAGACAAGAAAAGTGCGAGAGGTTCTTTCCATTTTTTGAAAAGTGCCAAAATCACGACAACAATGAGCCCAACGGCTATATCGTAAACCGTGTCGGCGTACTTTGCAACTTTTAAGAAATACGGCGTCAGTGTGGCAATTCTCGTTGAAGAGGCTCCCTTTACCATGGACGCGTTTAATTGGTACAACCACCCCTCTTTTTCGACAAAACCGAGAAAGATACCTATTCCAAATAAGATGATAAAGATGAGAAAATACCTTCTAAAACTCCACTTCAAATCCATCACTTCCCTCTCTTGACAAAGTACAGTTAAATGTAGTAACATATTATTAGCACTCTAACCTTTAGAGTGCTAATAAGGTGATAGAAATGCTGAATGAAAGACAAAGAAAAGTACTGTTTTGTGTTGTCAATGAATATATAAAAAACCGAAAACCAGTTAGTTCCTCAAGGGTACTTGAGAATACAAACATATTGCATAGCAGTGCAACCATCAGAAATGATCTGAAAAAGTTGGAATATCTCGGTTATGTTCATCATGTACACACATCGTCTGGAAGGATTCCTTCAGATAAGGGTTATCGTTTTTACGTTGAATCGATCATGGATATAATGAAAAACATGGATGTCTCTAAAAACATGGAATCTTTCCCAGAATATCCTCAATTGAACGTTGATCAAATTATAACACGTACTGCAGCTTTACTCTCTCGTGCTTTGCCGGTTGCGACGGTGATCACTAAACCACGTATGGATACCTTAAAAATACGTGCAATACGTTTGCACAAAACCTCTGAAGATTATATCACAGTGGTACTTTTGACAGAAACGGGCATGATAGATGCCCAAACATTTCTTGAAAGAGTTGCAGAGGAGAGCCTTGTAAATATTGAAAGATTTTTGAACTCCACTCTTGTGGGGAGGAGTATTAATGAAATAAAAGAGCGTTTGAATGATCCGGAGTCTCAAAGACCGTGGAAAGGTACGAGCGTTGAAAGTATGTTTGACATTTTAAGAGGCATAATTGAGGAATCAAGCTTAGAAACATACGTGATTAGAGGGCTTGAAAATCTTATATCTGACGATCTGATAGATCAGGAAAGTCTTAGAAAGCTTGTTCGAATAATGGAAACATCGCGCAGCTTTTACAAATTTTTGGGTGAATACGGTAACGTGGATAAGCAAAGCATTTTTATTGGTTCAGAGCATCCCCAAAAGGCGATGAACCCGTTCGTGTCGTTTTTGATGCCTTACAAGGTGTCCAACGAGATAGTTGGACACATACTCGTTATAAGTTCTAAGGCAATTGATTATCAGAGAGTTATGACATTGACAAAATACATTGGAAACAGACTTACCGAACTTTTTACTTTTCTTTCGAGACTCGGCAACATGAAAAAATAAAGTTGAGGTAATTCGGATGATCCTTATTTTTTATCGTCGAAAGAGGTGAGAATGATGGATGTGGAAAAGGGAACTCACAAGGTTGAAAAAGAAAAAAAGGAAGACAAAAAAGTTTCAAAAGAAAACGCAACTTTAGATAGAAAAGAGTTCGAAAAGTGCCAGGAAAGGGTTAAAGAACTTGAAGAATATTCCAAAAGGATTAAAGCAACTTTGGAGAATTTGAGAAAAGAAAAGGATGAAGAAATAAACGCCACATTTAATTACGCCAAACAGAAAATGGTTGAAAAGTTGATCGACGTACTTGATGACATGGAGCGACTGATGAAAAACTTTGGTGATAAAAAGTCGCTTGAATTTGAAGCGTTAAAATTGACTTATAGAAAATTCAAAGATGTGCTTGTTTCTGAAGGACTTAAGGAGATAAAAGCTTCAGGGAAATTCGATCCTTTCGAGCACGAAGCGATCGAACGAGTCGAAAGTGAAAAGCTCCCAGATTGGGAAATCGCTGAAGTGGTTCAACCTGGTTACAAATTTCATTCTAAAATCATAAGACCCGCAAAAGTAAAGGTCGCTTTACATGTTGAGAAAAGAAAAAAACCACAAGCTCGAAAAGTGGAGGATAAGAGTAAAAACGAGAATTCAGACGACGAAGACGAAAAGCGGTGATTTTTTATGTCTAAAAAGGATTATTATGAAATTTTAGGTGTTTCAAGGGACGCTTCGAATGATGAGATCAAACGGGCTTATAGAGAGCTTGTGAAAAAATGGCATCCAGATCTTCACACTGAAGATAAAGCAAAAGCCGAGGAAAAATTCAAGGAGATTCGTGAAGCGTACGAGGTACTTTCCGATCCACAAAAGCGGGCTCAGTACGATCGCTTTGGTTACGTTGGTCAATCAACTGATCAGGGAGGTTGGACAGCGCAAGAAGCTAATCCATTTGGTCAAAATCCATTTGGCGGTTTTGAAGATTTATTTGATATGTTTTTTGGTCAAGGCACAAGCACTTCTTCAAGGGCTTCCACAAAATCTCGAGCCGTTAAAGGAGAAGACATATATGTAACTATCTGGATAGAAACTAAAGACGTTCTTTACGGCACGGAAAAAGAAATAGAATATACAAGATATAAAGTTTGCGAAGCTTGCCACGGTACGGGAGCAAAAAATGGGACGGCGTTTAAAACTTGTCCAAAATGCCATGGAACCGGTGTGATACGTCGGCAACAGAGAACGTTTTTTGGGGTGATGACCACACAAAGCACTTGTGATATGTGTGGAGGGACAGGTAGGGTTATAAGTGAAAAATGTCCGGTTTGTGGTGGAAGAACACGTGTAACAGAAAAGAAGAGAATAAAGTTGAAAATTCCATCTGGTGTGGAAGATGGCGGAAGGATGAGAGTACCCAAAGGAGGACACGCTGGAGAAAATGGGGGACCGTATGGTGATCTCTTCGTTATTGTGAGAATAAAAGAGATAGACGGGATGAAGCGTGATGGTCAAAACGTTTACAGCGAGGTCACTATCGATTTTGCGCAGGCTGCCTTGGGCACAACGTTGGAAATTAAGGGATTGGAAGGAAGTGAAAAACTGGTTATCCCGGCTGGTACACAACCCGGAACGATCTTCAAGCTCAAGGGAAAAGGGTTTCCAACTGTGAGAGGACACTTAAGGGGAGATCACATCGTTAAGGTAAACGTTGAAATCCCCCGTTCCTTGACGAAGGCGCAAGAGGAAATCCTCAGAGAATACGCCGAAGCAAGCCATTCTCCTGTGAATGAAAAGCATCGAAGATTTTTTAGAAGATGAGTTCTATTTTTTGAAAATTTCTTTCATCACGATCAATATCCCATTCCCTCTTCGTAGGGAGTGGGGGGATGAGGTAACTCGCCAGACCAAGAAACGTATGGTAAATATCCCAACGGATTGTAAGGAATTCCATTTATCCGTATTTCAAAGTGAAGGTGTGGGCCGGTACTTAAACCCGTCGAACCTATTCTTCCGATTAGTTCTCCCTGTCGAACATGCTCACCGGTGTAACAATCTATTCTTGACATATGACCGTATCTTGTGAGCAGGTGACCGTTGAATATTTGAACCATCTTCCCGTATCCATCATCCCATCCCGCATAGGTAACTACCCCGCTGATGGCAGCAAATATGGGAGTGCCCTCTGGAGCACCTATATCTATCCCAGGATGGAATTCTTTTTTATGTGTGAGGGGATTTATTCTCCAACCGTATGGAGAAGTTATATATCCGAAAACGGGCCATATAACACCCGTTTTTCTTTTGGACGTTTTGCATATTATAGAGGTGGGAATGAAGAGCTTCTCACCGGGAAATATTATGTTTGGATTTTTCAAGTGGTTGTATTTTAAAATGTTTTTTATGGTCGTAAAGTACTCAGCCGCTATGTACCATAACGCTTGACCTTTATCCACACTTTGAAAAATGCCGTCTGGCTCAACGATTTTTAACCTTTGTCCTATCCACAGTTTGTTAGGATTGATAGTGGGATTCAAGTCTAAGATGGAGTTTGCCGAAACGGACAGTTTTTGAGCTATTCCGCTTAAAGTATCACCTCGTTTAACGGTGTAAATTTGAAATGAATACGCAAAAATAGATGAAACGCCTAAAAGGATTAAAGATAAGAACACGAAGGTAAATTTTTTCAAGGTTCTCAACCTCCAATGGGATGAATTGTTCGTAAAAACTTTCATCTTTAATTGTACTACAAGAAACATTTTTGTATACTTAAAATTTTTGAACGCCATAAGAATTTTTGCTATAATCGTAAACGCCATATTTCTAAGTTAAAAGAGGTGCGATATCTTTGAAGGGAAAAATCGAAGTTGTGATAGGTCCCATGTATTCTGGAAAAACGGAAGAGCTCATACGAAGAGTTGTACGTAGAAATATCGCGAAGCAGCATGGAATGATTTTCAAAATTTTTTCGGATACCAGAAGCAAAAATGAAAATATCGTATCAAGAGCCGGAACTTCCCTGAAAGCGACAACAATTAGATCTGCAAGAGATGCGTTAAGGTATATGGGAGAGAAGAAAGATTACGTTGCTTTTGACGAAGCACAATTTTTTGGAGAAGAACTTTTTGATGTGGTAAATCTTTTTATCAACCGTGGAACGGATGTGATCGTTGCTGGACTGAACCTTGACTTTCGAGGTAACCCCTTTGATAATGTTATGAAAATAGTAGCTATAGCTGATGAAATTGTACTTTTAAAAGCTGTGTGTGTTGTATGCGGTAGGGATGCGACTCGCACACAACGCCTGATCTTGAAAAATGGGGAATGGGTACCTGCTTCGCAAAGCGACCCGGTTTTCAAAGTTGAAGGCGCAGACGTACAAACTCGTTACGAACCACGTTGCAAAGATTGTTGGAAAGTAGGCGATAACATGGCGAAAGTTGGTAGGCACATGGACGTCATACCAGAAATTTACGATGATGGGAAGGAGGCTAAGGGCGTTGAAAAACGTGTTTTGATAGGTCCAAAAGATGGAGCCCCGACATTTGTGATGAGGCATTTTACGGTAAAACCAGGAGGGTTCTCTCCCTATCATTCACACCCGTGGGAACATGAGGTCTACATTCTCAAAGGCAGGGGCTTTTTAAGAACCATCGAAGATGAGAAGCCGTTTGAATCTGGAGACTACGTGTACGTAGCACCAAATGAAATGCATCAGTTTGTGAACGATTCTTCTGATAAAATTTTAGAATTTATATGTGTAATTCCAAAAAGTGGGGCATAAAAATACAGGAGGAGGAAGCATTTTGAATTTTGAAGACATCCTGAGTAAGGTAAAAGAGTACGAGTACGTTGATTTGAAAATTTATGATGTGGACGGAAGCTTAAGACACGTTACACTTCCATCAAAGACGATTGGCGAGTCGCTCTTTTCGAAAGGCGTTGGATTTGACGCTTCAAATTTTGGATACGCTCACACTTCATTCAGTGATATGATTGCCATTCCTGATACAACGTTGTATTTTGAAGAAACATTTTCAGACGCAGATACTTTGTCATTTATTTGCGACGTTTTTCTTCCTGACAGAACGGCCATTTTTGATTGGTATCCAAGGAATGTTTTAAGGAAAGCTTTGAGTTACGTTCAGGAACTTGGAATAGCAACGAAAATGATTGTGGGGCCGGAAATGGAGTTCAACATATTCAAAGCTGTAAATCGTGAAATTTCTCCACGAATGGTACATTTTGATATTGAGAGTGAGGAGCTCACCTGGCCTACCTTGACAGAACCTGTGATAAAATCTAACGAGGGATACCATAGAACGCCACCTTTTGATTCAATGTTTGACGTTAGGAATGATATGGTATCAATTTTGACGGAGATGGGGATGGATGTGAAATACCATCACCATGAAGTGGGAACTTCCCAGTTTGAAATTGAATTTAACCTTTCAGATGTACTTAAAGCGGCAGACTGGATACCGTTGATGAAATACGTCGTTAGGAACGTCGCGAATGACAGCGGATACGTTGTCAGTTTTCTTCCAAAATCAATTCAGGGATGTGCTGGGAACGGGATGCACGTTCATCAATTTTTGGTAAATGGCTCAAGGAATATTTTTGACGATCCTGAGGGACTTTACTCTCTTTCCAAGAGTGCTCTTTCTTACATAGCTGGCATATTGAAACATGCACCTGCACTTCTTGCCATAACAAATCCATCGACTAATTCCTATCGTCGCCTTATACCTGGTTTTGAAGCTCCAACTAAATCGATATTTGCGCTTGGAAATAGAAATGCGGCGATCCGAGTCCCCGCATATGTGAACGATAAAAAGGTGAGAAGAATAGAATTCAGGACTCCCGATGCCACCTCGAACTCACATTTCACCATGGCTGCCATGTTACTTGCGGGTGTTGATGGTATAAAAAATGCCTGGGATCCCGTAAAAGAAGGATTTGGACCTTACGAGGAAGATAAAATTCCTAAGAAAGTAAAAGACCTTCCCGCTTCACTTGGAGAAGCTCTTGATGCTTTAGAGAAAGATCGAGAATTCCTGAAGCCCGCTTTTCCCGATGAGTTAATAGATATGTGGATTGATAAAAAAAGAAAAGAGATTAGCCTGATTTCGAGTATTCCGAATCCTATGGAGTACGATTTGTATTTCAAGATATGAGATTATTCCAAGAACTTTGACAATATTCTCCAACCTTCACCTTCAATCCTTGACACAGGTTCTTTTGCATTGCGATAGTCGCTTTTTCTTATGAATTCCTCCATTGCCCTTTCAAGGCGATGGAGTTTTTCCCTTTGGATCTTTAAGAAAGCAGAAAAGTGCACATTTTTCATGTTTTTAATCATGTGAGTGTGTTTCAAACACACCATGGATATGGATTTTTCGTATTTTTCGAGTCTCATGGGGTTTGAAATGTAATCCATAAAAATCTCGAGATAGCGCTTTTGAGCATTTTCCTCTATGGCACACAATTTGCAACCGTTGCCAATGTTCACGCTTTCATCCTCTACGGCTTTTTCAAGTATCTCAAAAAGATCTGAATACAAAATGTTGGCTCCAAGAATCCCAAGATCTGGATGTTCCTCAAGATGATTCTCGATCATCTGGAAGTGTTTTGGGCAGTATCCCATTCCATTAATGAAATCCCTCCGTTCGACCGGATCATTCACATTCTCATAAAACAACGTATCTATGTAGTCGTTAACGGCCTTTTCGGTCAGCGTACAAATGGGACATCCGATATCGTTCAACTTATCATCGATTTGTCCAATTAAATATTCGGAAATCTTTTTTGTTTTTTTCAGCAACTGAATCTCCTCCAAATAAAAAATGACGCCCAAAAATTAGGAGTCATTGGCCATTGGCATTTTGGTGGACTCCTCCACCAAATTCGATTTATAGTATTTTAGCACAATGTCGTAAATCTTTTACACTATTCGGTACGCACACCAACCATCTTCGCACATCTTTTCGACAATTTTTATACCCTTTTGATGGCAAAAGTTTTCAAATTGCAGAGCTCTTTCAGAGTCTATTCCAGAAACCACGGCCTTTTGATTTTTTCCAAATTGGACTGTGAGTTTGATTATGACATCTAACACGATGTTTGAAACGATTAAATCGAATTTTTCGTGGACTTGTGTGAGAAGGTCGGACTTTCTTATTTCGAAATTCGCATTGTTCAATTTTCTCGTATTTTTTGCACTTTCAATGGCGTTATCATCGATATCAACTGCCAAAACACGTTTTGCACCAAGTTTAACCGCGAAAACGGAGAGAATGCCGGTACCGCAGCCAACATCACACACGCTCATGGATGGGATAATAGTTTTCCTTAAAAGTCGAATGGCGAGTTTAGTCGTTGGATGTTCTCCAGTGCCAAATGCCATTTCTGGAATGATTTTTACAGTTATACCATCCGTTGGATCGGTAAATTTTGTAGGATTGGGATTGACGTAAAGTCCTTCATCAATCTTAATTATCTTCAGCGATTCTGACCATTTCGAGATCCAATCTTGGTCTTCAATGTACGCTTTTTTCGCTTTGACATTCAGCACGTTTAAAATTTCTCTTGCACGATCATCGTTTTCCAAAAAAATGTGAAACACCTCATTGGTAGAATGAGGCTCCCTTTCACTGTAAAAGTTTGAAAAGCCAAGCATTGCAAATTTTTCGAGTATTTCATCTGATCTTTCTTTGGAAACTTCAAATGTGTATTTCTTCCTTTTCACAGTTTTTATTCTATCACTTTTTGGGTTTTCTTTGTTCTGGCAAAATATGACGTGTCTCTATTCTGTTCTTTTAAATTGGATCAAAGTCATTCAAAAATACCTTGTTATCAAGTAAAAAAACAAGCACACTCGAAGTACTGTCAGGACATATGAGCTCATTGTTTTTTTGTTTCGTAGGGGCAATTCATGAATTGCCCGTACAAAAGGCTGCTGAATTATCCGCGTTGTCATCCTGAATTTGATTCAGGATCTCTTCAAAACGAGATTCCGACTCGGTGGCCGTAATGACCATTTTCACGACCAAAGCGATAGCTGCGATGAGAGGCACAGGATATGTTAAAAAAGTAAAGTATTCAAG
>WFSH01000055.1 GCA_015486145.1 Mesoaciditogaceae bacterium | reverse complement strand
TAAATTGTAAGTGTTCTTTGACCAATTTTGAATCGTGCTGTAGCGCATCGTGGCGCCCTCTTCAACATATATTTCAACCATTCCACTGTGCAAGTTTGACACACTGTACTGTGGGGCAGAACACCCTTCTATAAAATGAAGTTTGGCACCCTTGCCCACCACGATCAACGTGTGCTCAAATTGCCCCATCCCGGGTGACGCCATCATGAAGTACGCCTGTAAAGGCATGGGGACTTCCACATTTTCCGGGACGTAGACAAAAGAGCCGCCACTCCAAACTGCCCCATGAAGTGCTGCAAATTTGTGATCATTCGGTGGAACGGCGTGCATGAAATATCTTTTGACGATCTCCGGATATTCTTTAACTGCGCTTTCCATATCTAAAAATATAACTCCCAACTTTGAGAGCTGTTTCTTTATATTTTGATAAACCACTTCAGAGTCATACTGAGCACCAACACCAGCGAGAACTTTTCTTTCAGCCTCTGGGATTCCAAGTTTTTCGAAAGTGTTCTTTATATCTTCTGGTACCTCGTCCCAAGAGGTGGATTTTTCCGCATCTGGCTTTAAATATGGAACAATCTCGTTTATGTGAAGACCAGAGATATCGACTCCGAAATTCGGGTTAGGCTTTTTCAAGAAAATTTCAAGTGATTTCAGTCTGAGTCTTCTCATCCAGTCAGGTTCATCTTTGCTCAGGGATATTTTTTCAATGAGTTTTTTGCTCAAACCTGGGGTACTTTCCACTGTATTGTCAATATTGCCAAATGTCTGAATGCTTTTATTCATTAACAACGCCTCCTTACACTGCAAAAGATTCGTAGCCCTTCGTTTCAAGTTCTTTGGCCACTTCCTCTCCGCCGGTTTTCACTATTTTGCCGTCAACAAAGACGTGAACAAATTTGGGTTTAACATAATCGAGAATTCGTTGGTAGTGGGTAATGATCAAAACGCCTATGTTTGGCCCAACGATGTTGTTGATGCCTTCAGCCACAATTTTTAAAGCGTCAATGTCCAACCCGGAATCCGTTTCATCTAAGATGGCGAGTTTGGGCTTGAGCACGTTCATCTGTAATATCTCTGACTTTTTCCTTTCACCACCAGAAAAGCCAACATTTATGTATCTGTCTAAGAATGCTTTGTCTATTTTCAAACGCTCTGCCATTTTAATCAACATGTCTCCAAAATCAAAGGCGCTCATTTTTTCGTTGGGATGGGTGATATCGTAAGCGAGTTTCAAAAAATTTCTCACCGTAACTCCCGGTATCTCTTCTGGATACTGAAAAGATTGAAATATTCCAAGTTGCGCCCTCACATTCACCGGAGTATCGATTATATTCCTGCCGTTAAACAATATCTTTCCAGATGTAATTTGGTATCTGGGATTTCCCATTATCAAATTGGCGAGCGTCGTCTTTCCGGCACCGTTCGGCCCCATAATTGCATGTACCTCACCATAGTTAATTTCCAAATTCAACCCATTTATAACCTTTTTATCATTCACTTTCGCGTGAAGGTCGGATACTTTCAACAATGTCATTTGAAACACCTCCATAAAAGTATACTTTTTTAGTTCTATTTATATTTTATACCTTTTTTGTCGGAATTTCAACAAAAAGTTTTTTAGTGGAGGAACGAAGCCAAAAAGTCCAGCAGGGGCACGACAACGAGCGCGGGAAGAAAATTACCCGCTTTTATCTCTTTGAATTTTAAAAGCTTAATGGCTATCATTATAAGAATTGCCCCTCCTGTGGAGGTAAAATCGTGAATGTACAACGGAAGAGTTAGAAAATGTAGCAATGAGGAAAGCGATACCAATCCTCCCTCTATCGCGTAAACTCCAATTGAAGAAGCGAGAATGCTCTTTCCGTAAGCCGACGCAAGAATAACAGAACTTATTCCATCCATGGTGGATTTTATGTAAAGTAGCTGATTATTTCCAGTTAGACCTGCATCAACACATCCTAAAACTGTCATCGGACCCACCGTAAAAAGTACGGTGGCAAAAACAAATCCCGTGGCAAAATTGTTATCGTCTTTTTTTGAAAACCGGTTGGCAAAAGCGGTAATGTTTTCCTCTATTTTCCACCATTCACCAAGCAATCCTCCTATTGCAAGACTTCCAAGAACAACGAGAAAATTGTTGGCTGATATGCCCATCTTCACACCCATGAGTATGGTAACAGCGCCTATTGAGATGAAAAGTGCATCTTTATAACGTTCTAAAAGTTTCGTACCGATGGGAATTCCCAAAAGGCTTCCAACGATTACCGCCACGGTGTTAACAAGAACTCCGAGATTGAACATGTTCACTCCTTGTTTTGCCTGCGTAGTGCGAAGCTAAGATATTTTGATATAGAGCTCAAATGTGATATAAATTTGCTGGTATATTATAACCTTTTAAGCATTCAAATCATCATTGACAGATGAGGAATACTGTAATTATTCATGTATTTGTGGGCAAGATCGCCGTTATTTTCAAGTTGGAAATCTGTGAGGTGGTTGAAATAAATCTTCTAAGAAACGTGATCATGTTTGTTGTGGAGTTTTCCGCGCTATTTTTTGTTTTATTTTTAAGACTCAACACTTCTTATGGGTGGCTTGTGATCGTTTTTTTTCTCATCTCAGCGATGCTGGCTTACTTGCTTTTTAAATCAAGACTTAGATATGAAAAAAAGTTAAAAAACATGTCTAACACCATTTCAAGAGAAATTTTAATATTCACCGTGATAAAAGACGACATAACGGCAGCTAAGAGATTTGTTGAACATTATGGAAATTTCCCCCAAAATTTTCACGTCTTGGTCTTTGATGACAAATCCGTTGATGGAACGTACGAGTATTTGACGAATGCTTCAAAAAAGTTTAAAAACTTAGAAGTCCGAACTCTCAAAAGGTCTGAAAGGATTTTGCATCCCAAGGGTGAGGCACTTGAAAAAGCCCTGAAAGAAAATTATGATTTTATATTCCTGTGTGATGGGGACAGTCTAATATCTCTAAATGATTTAAATTTTTTGGCTTCAAGAATGGAAGAGAAAAAACTCGATTACATATCCGCTCAGCGGCGGAATACAGAGAAGGAGAGAGTTTCTTATTACTCAGCAGACGTGAATGAAATCTTCATGTCTTTGATGAATGTCTTGGTCAGTACCGTGGGTGGTAACATTTTTCCGGGTTCTGGCCATTTGTTTCGGAGGGAAAGCTTTAAAGACTTTAAATACGAGAGTGTGTGTTTGAGTGAGGACACGTACATAGGAGATTGGATACATCGTCACAAGAAAAGAGGTGAGAAATTTTATTCAGTACATGTTGAGGAATTAACGCCTGAAAAATTCACACTTAAATTATTTCAGATGTTAAAATGGACGAAGAACGGGATTTTCGAAAGATTGAAAAGGCCATCATGGGGGACGTTGCTTCAGTATTTTCTTCTGTTCACGATAATATTTTCAACGTTCAGACCTCACAGTTGTCTATTTTTGGTGGCTTACTCTGCTTTTACAGTGCTTTTTGGAATGATATTTGGTGCGGCACTGGCTTTTAAAAAGGTCAAGCCAGCGGTTATCGGATTTTTGGTATTTTCTTTTGAGATATTTTTGTCGACACTGTACAATTTCTATCTGTACAACAAAGTTGCTCTCAACAAGTCAGACGATTCGTTGATGGGAAATTTTGAGAGGACAAAACGTGAGTGAATCTAACGTTTCTTCCTGAAGAATCCTAAAGTTTCGTAGAAAGCTCTCAAGATCACCACGATTATTTTTT
>WFSH01000054.1 GCA_015486145.1 Mesoaciditogaceae bacterium | reverse complement strand
GATGGAGTCAATGATGTCAATATGGGGCCTGTGCCAAGTTTACGAAAGAGAGATACACGAATTTTTTGGCATAGAGTTCATCGGAAATCCAAACCTTAAACCGTTTTTCCTTGAGAATTGGTTGGACACACCACCTTTAAGAAAGGACTTTGACACGTTGGCTTATTCTCAAGAACTATTCGAATTCAAGGAGGATGAGACTCATGGAATTGAGGCCCCTGAACGTATCGAATAAAAATAAGTACAAGACGTACGAGTTGTTCATAGGACCAAATCATCCCGGTATTTCTGGAAATTTCTCCTACGTTTTGGACATGGAAGGTCATAAAGTTGCCAATGTGACACCAGATCCCGGTCTTCTTCATCGAGGATTTGAAAAGTTAATGGAAAGAAGATTGTGGACACAAAATCTTGCACTCATCCCAAGAATATGCGTGCCCGAACCTGATGTAAACGAGGTCGCCTATTGCATGGGCGTCGAACATCTTGCAAATATTGAAGTTCCAAAACGCGCCCAATACATAAGAGTTATGGTACTTGAACTTGCAAGAATGGGGGCATTTCTCTTTGCTTTCGGAGGGCTCGGAGGCTCCACTGGACTTTACACAATGCCAAACTGGGCTTTTGGAGACAGAGATTATATCCTCGATCTTTTTGAATGGTTGACGGGTGGCAGAGTTTATCACATATATCAATATCCAGGTGGGGTGAAGAATGATATTCCAAATGGGTGGCTCGATAAACTCAGCGATTTGTTGGACTATTTCGAATCAAGACTCCCAGAGTATGACAGACTGCTTTTCAAGAATCCCATCATCCAAAGAAGGGCAAAAGGTGTGGGGTATCTTCCAGCAGAAGAAGCGATAGAAAACGGAATAACGGGTCCAAACCTTCGTGCCTCTGGAGTTAAGTGGGATATCAGGAAAGCGCAACCTTATCTTGTTTACGACGAACTTGATTTTGACATACCTATTACGGGAGAGGGAGACGCATTCGCAAGAGTTTTGCAGCGTCGACTCGAATTTGAAGAGTCGATCAAGATTTTGCGCCAATGCGTAAAGCAAATTCCAGACGGCCCACACAGAGTGAAAATTCCAAATCCATTCCAGTTTCGTGTACCAGCTGGTGCGTATTATTCGAAAGTCGAATCTTCAAAAGGTGAATTTGGTTATTACATTGTTTCCAACGGAGATATCAGACCTTACAGGATATACGTGAGAGGGCCTTCATATTCTGTGGGACTTTTTTATGCAAAAAAGGCCATGATCGATATGAGAATCGAAGATGTGCCCGTGTGGATACACACGATGGATATCTGTCCTCCAGATTTTGACAGATGAGGTGATGATGATGGACGCAAAGAAAAATGGGTTAGCTCCAGTTAGCGCACTCAAGTACCTCTTTAAAAAACCGCACACGGTGCGATATCCAAAAGAAGATCTCGAAGTGTTCTCAACCAAGGGAATTTCACCAAATTATCGCGGATTTCATACCAACGATCTCGAAAAATGCATAGGGTGCGGTAATTGTGCCACTGTTTGCCCGGCAAGTGCGATAACCATGGTTAAAGATGAAAAAGTTGAGCCAAAAAGAAAATTCGCAACAAAATACAGGCCGGTTATAGATTACGGACGATGTTGTTTTTGTGCTCAGTGTGTTGATATTTGTCCCACCGGTTCACTTCAAATGTCTCGAGAATACATTCACAGTTTCCATCCGGACTTGTCCATTCCGGTTGAAGAAGAACCGGAATCGGTGATAAAAGATTTTATATGGAGACCTGATGAGACAAATTCAGATAATCCAGGCTATGTAAGGGTTGAAGGTGATCTTCTCAATAAAACTATAGATTTTGACAGAACGGATCCGAGGACCAAACCCGCAGAAGAGAGAAAGTTCTCTTTCGCAAAATACGTTTACACGTATTCAAAGGAAGAAGCCGAAAGAGAAGCTTCACGCTGTTTGGGATGTGGACATTGTGTCGAAGCTTGTCCAAATCAACTTCATATTCCCGAGTACATAAATGCGATAGCCAAGGGCGATCCACAAGAGTCTCTCGATTGGATATACAAACGCAACCCGTTACCGCTGATATGCGGAGAAGTTTGTACCCATCAATGCGAGGAAGCGTGTGTGGTCGGAATTCAAGGAGAACCATTGGCTATACGATGGTTGAAAGCATATTCCGCTTCTAACGTTGAGGATTACAGAAAAGCGCTGGAGGTTCAACCCGGAAAACCCAACGGTAAAAAGATAGCCGCAGTTGGAGCTGGTCCTGCATCACTTACGCTTGGATATTACGCCAGGAGGCTTGGATATGAGGTCACAATATACGAATCGGAAAGTAAACCTGGTGGTGCCATGATGTGGGGTATACCCAAATACAGACTTCCAAAAGAAGATCTTATGAAAGACATAAACACGATTTTGAGTTTGGGAATAGATTTAAAACTGAATGTAAAGATCGGTAAAGATTTGCCTATCGACGAATTGTTAAAATCGTACGATGCGGTATTCGTTGGTACTGGAAATGCCAAACCCATGACGTTGAGAATAGAAGGAGAAAATTTACCGGGAGTCATGCAAGGATTAACTTTTATGCACTTGGTAAATGAAGAAAAAGCTCCCGAGCTTAAGGGAAAGCGTGTTGTGGTAATAGGTGGTGGAAACGTTGCGATGGACGTTGCAAGATCATCTGTAAGATTTGGAGCCAATGTAACAGTGCTGTACAGGAGAAGAATAGTGGATATGCCTGCAGATCCAGAAGAAATAAAAGAAGCGCAAGAAGAAGGAATAGAATTTGTGGAAGCTGGGGTTCCAATCAAGATTTACGGTGACAAATCTGCAGAAGAGATCGAATATGCCATTGCCAGCCTTGTGCCAGATCCAAAGGGAGGGAGGCCAAGACCAGTTGTGGATGAGAAATCTCCTCATAGAAGAATAAAAATTGATTACGTTGTCGCAGCTATAGGGCAACACCCCAACCTTGACTTTTTACCAGAAGAGATGCAAAAAAAGATAGGATTTGATGGAAGACGCGTACCAGTTGACGAGTACGGTAGGACCAGTATCGAAGGATTATTTTTCGGTGGTGATCTTTCAAACAGGAGACAGGATATAATAAGTGCAATAGGAGCGGGGCAACGTGCCGCAAAAGGTATAGACCTATACCTCGCATCTCAGAAATGAAGGAGGAAAGCTGAATGTTTGAAATTCTTGAAAAGAAGCGTGTAGCTCCTAAAGAATATGACATGTGGGTCAAAGCACCAAGAGTGGCAACCCATGTTAATCCAGGGCAATTTGTTGTCATAAGGATTGACAAAAAAGGCGAAAGAATTCCTCTCACAGTGGCAGATTTTGACAGAGAAAATGGGAAAATAAGACTCATATTCCAAGCTGTGGGAAAGACCACTTATGAAATGGCCACGTTGAATGTGGGAGATAGTTTTGCAGACGTGATCGGGCCCTTGGGAAATCCAAGTGAAGTGAAAAAATATGGAACCGTTATGATGATCGGAGGAGGAGTTGGAATTGCCGCCCTTTTCCCCATAATTAGAGAACTCAAACGTTTGGGAAACAAAGTTATAACGGTGTTGGGTGGAAGAACATCCGATCTCGTCATAATGAAAAACGAATGTGCAAAATATTCTGACGAGCTTATCGTCACAACTGATGATGGCTCAGAGGGCATCAAAGGTGTTGTCACTGATGGGATGAAAGCCGTTGTGAATCGCGGTGATCACATCGATTATGCCTGGGCCATTGGACCAACGATAATGATGAAATTTTCCGCCTTAACCGCTAAAGAACTGGGAATACCAATATGGGTTTCTCTCAACCCGATCATGGTGGATGGTACGGGCATGTGTGGTGCTTGCAGGGTAACAGTTAACGGAAACATCAGATTTGCCTGCGTTGACGGACCTGAGTTTGACGGCCACGGTGTTGAATGGAACGAACTCATGACGAGGCTTAAACAGTACAAAGCGCAAGAAAAAATTTCTTTGGAGAAATACCTTTCAGAGGTAGGTGAAATGTCGTGGCTTTGAAAATTCCGAACAAAAAAACCCCAATAGCTGAGCAAAAACCTGAGGAAAGGATTCACAATTTTAAAGAAGTCGTTTTTGGATACTCACTTGAAGAAGCCATAACAGAAGCTAACAGGTGTCTGCAATGTGCCAATCATCCGTGTGTTGCTGGATGTCCGGTTGGTATAGACATACCGGGTTTTATTTTGGCTCTGAGAGAAAAAGATTTAAAAAAATCCATAAAGATACTCAAAGATTACAACAACCTCCCAGCAGTTTGCGGACGTGTATGCCCCCAAGAAACGCAATGTGAAGGCGTGTGCACGGTCAGCCTCATAAAAGACCACGAACCGGTTGCGATAGGCAAACTTGAAAGATTTGTTGCCGATTGGGCTGCAGAACATGAAGGGGTGGAAGAGCCTCCGAAAGAAGTTGAAGAAAAGGAAAAAGGAAAAGTAGCCGTTATCGGTGCAGGGCCAGCAGGGTTGACAGTGGCAGCGGATTTGGCAAAAAGAGGATACAGTGTTACGATATTTGAAGCTCTTCATGCGCCAGGTGGGGTGCTCATGTACGGTATTCCTGAATTTCGTCTTCCAAAAACAATAGTGGAAAGAGAAGTGAAAGCCATCGAAGAACTTGGAGTGAAACTCGAGACCGATGTTGTGGTTGGAAAGACGATAACCATAGAGGAAATAAGAAAAGAATTCGATGCCATTTTCATTGGAACTGGAGCGGGAACTCCACGTTTTATGAACGTTCCTGGGACAAACCTCAACGGTGTTTACTCCGCAAGTGAATTCTTAACAAGAATAAATTTGATGCATGGATATGAATTTCCCGATTATGACACTCCCTTGAGAATAGGAAAACGTGTCGTGGTGGTTGGAGCTGGAAACGTGGCAATGGATGCATCTCGTTCAGCGCTTCGACTTGGAGCCGAAAAGTCGATGATCGTTTACAGACGAAGTGAAAAAGAGATGCCTGCAAGAATTGAGGAATATCATCACGCAGTGGAAGAGGGAATAGAATTCCACTGGTTGACCAATCCCGTAGAGTACATAGGAGACGAAAACGGAAATGTCAAAGCTGTTAAGTGTATAAAAATGAAACTCGGTGAACCAGATGCATCTGGCAGACGTAGGCCATTGCCAATAGAAGGCAGTGAATTTACGATCGAAGCTGACATGGTAATAGAAGCTATCGGGCAAACCTCAAACAAAGTGCTTTTAAGTGCATTCCCGGAACTGAAGTTGAACAAACGTGGTTACATAGAAGCCGATCCAGAAACCGGAAAAACATCAGTTGAAGGTGTTTACGCCGGTGGGGATATCGTTACCGGGGCGGCAACTGTTATACTTGCCATGGGTGCCGGTAAGAAATCTGCTCAGGCTATAGATGAATACATAAGCTCGAAGAAAAAGAAGTGATTC
>WFSH01000053.1 GCA_015486145.1 Mesoaciditogaceae bacterium | reverse complement strand
TTTACGGAGACAATGGAAGTGTGATAATACAAGATGATAGAATCGTTGAACTGGCCCTCAAAAGTGGTAAAAGAGAACACTGGAATGAAAGTTCAACATTTGATCACGCTTCTCCAACTATTCCAAATGTTTTACACAAAAGACAGTTTGAGAATATTATGAATGCTATTAAAAATGGCAGAGAACCTCTTGTCAACGGTGAAGAAGGATTGAGATCGTTGGAAATAGTTTTAGCGATATATAAATCTGCCCAAATTGGTAAAAGTGTGAGGGTAAAAAGCTTGTTATCATCTTCAGGAGTTTAAAGGAGAGGGAAAATGCTTAGAGTGCAATCGAATCTCTGTAGATCAACTTTTGAGCTTCCAAAAATTTGGAAAATAAGGAAACCGAATGACAAAACAAGTCGTCCAACTGCGATATCGGCAAGTTGGAATGAACAGTATGAGAATCTTTTCTTTGAAGAAGGCCCGCTTGAGTATGAGTACGAATTGGAAGTTCCAAAACAATGGAGTGATAAGAGGATACGTCTATATTTTGGCGCGGTTAATACAAGAAGCCGAATATATATTGACGATCAGCTTGTTAAGGAAAACTCTATTGGTTATCTTCCTTTTGATGTAGAAATGAATAAATTTATAAAGTTTGGAGAAAAACAGAAATTAAGAGTCATTGTTGAAAATCATTTACTCCACGATGGGTTTCCTTCTGGAAATATGCCTGAGAGCCCTGAAAGGGGTAAAAATTTCCCTCCAACGAATTTTGATTTCTTTCCATATGGGGGAATCATTCGACCTGTTTTCTTAGAGGCAACTTCAAGAGAAGCCATATTAGACGTAAGATTTAAGACGGACAGGTCACTTCCCAACAAGCAATTAGGTGTTGTCGATCTTGAGATCAAAGTAACAGAAGAGAGTGTGGGTAAAGATATCGAAGTTCAATTCGCGGGTAAAAAGATAAGGGAAAAAATAAACGCTGCAAGCTGTAGTTTTAATATTGAAGTGGAAAGTGCGCGCTTTTGGAGTGTGGAAGATCCTTTCCTGTACGATCTTGAAGTTGCGATTTTGTCAGGAGGGGACGAGCTTGATAAGTACAATCTCAAAGTTGGGATAAGGACGGTTTCGATAGACAAAAAACATATCCTGCTCAACGAGAAACCAGTTAAATTGCTTGGTTTTGGAAAACATGAAGAGTTTCCCGTTAAAGGTCAAGGAGCGTTTTTCCCGTTAATCATTAAGGATTTTGACCTTTTAACGTGGATAGGAGCCAATTCTTTCAGAACTTCTCATTATCCTTATTCAGAAGAATGGCTTGATATGGCCGATGAACTTGGCTTTTTGATCATAGATGAAGCACCACATGTTGGGATTGAAAAATACCACATTGATAATGAGGAAACTGTAAAATTATGCGTGAATAACATTCAAAGACTTGTTGATAGAGACAAAAATCATCCATCTGTCATTATGTGGAGTGTTGCAAATGAACCTGATTCCGCTTATCCCAAAGCAGATGAATTTTTCAAAAAGCTTTACGATGCCGCAAAAACTTCCGATCCGACACGATTGGTGACTATGGTCAGCTGTGTTCCGTTTTGTCCCAAATCCGGAGGGTCAGATGTTGCGATGAAACACTTTGATGTCATAAGTGTGAACCGGTATTATGGTTGGTACAAACTGCAGGGCAAAATAGAAGAAGCTCAAAAAGTTCTAAGTGATGAACTGGATGAACTCTATCAACGTTACAAACGGCCGATAGTAGTTACCGAATTCGGTGCTGATGCCATAGCTGGTTTTCATTCAAATCCTCCGCAGATGTTTTCGGAAGAGTATCAATCTCAATACGTAGAAGCGATGATCAAAGTGATGAATGGAAAAGACTTTGTAAGTGGAACGCATGTATGGGCATTTGCGGATTTCAAAACTGCCCAAAATATTCATAGGCCGCTCTTTAATCATAAAGGAGTTTTTACGAGAACGAGAGAGCCAAAATTGGTCGCGCACACATTGAGAAAATTATGGAAGGAGAAATAGCAAGTTGAAAATATCTTTCATAGGTGCGGGAAGTGTAAGATACACGTTAAAACTTGTTGGGGATTTGGCAAAGACGAAAGATTTGTCTGAAACCTTCGTTTCTTTCATGGATATCGACGAAAGAAGGTTGGATGCAATTTACTCACTCTCGCAAAGGTATACTTCTGAAATAGGGGGTAATTTGAAATTCGAGAAAACAACTGACATGGAAAAGTCTCTTGATGGTGCAGATTTTGTCATAAACACGGCACTTGCACGTGGAGAAGGGCACCAAGACGGCTACGTTCAATATGAAATCATGAGGGATATTGGGGAGAAACACGGCTATTATCGTGGAATAGACTCTCAAGAATTCAACATGGTTTCAGACTATTACAC
>WFSH01000052.1 GCA_015486145.1 Mesoaciditogaceae bacterium | reverse complement strand
GTTTGAGAATCACCTCGCAAAGAGAGGCTGTGCTCTCCATTTTCGTTGAAAACAACGGTCAACATCTCACTCCTGATGAGGTGTACGAACGATTGGCAAACAGAAATTCCCACATAAGCAAAGCTACTATTTATCGTTCAGTTGAGCTACTCGAAAAAATGGGGTTTATATCCAAAGTGAATTTTGGTGATGGCTTGGAACGATACGAGCTTAAAAATGAGCACGGGCATCAGCATCATCATTTGATCTGTACCGAGTGTGGACAAGTGTACACAATAGAAGAGGATCTTCTTGACGACCTCGAAAAAATAGTCGAAAAGCGTACTCATTTTAAGATCACAGATCACCAATTGAATTTTTACGGTTTGTGTCCAAAGTGCCAAGCTCGTCACGAAAAAGAATCCAAAGAATCACAAAAGCAGAAAGTGCAAAGGTGATCCCAAACGCTGTCGCTTTCGGGTGAACTTCCACAACCGAAAGTGGCAGATTACTTGTGAGTTTTACGAGCCAGTCAAGTAACTTTGCAAATACCCAAAGTCCGGCACCAAATATCCGCTCTATAAATTCCATTCCCATAAATGCAAAAAACGAAAAGAACATCGCACCCTCTAAAATGAAAAACATGAGTATCGGTATTGCCATCGCGTTGAACAAAAAGGATGCGATGTAAATCTTTCCAAAATTCAAAATGAGAAACGGCATTACTCCTACATTAGCTGCAAGTGTGTAGTTTATGGCATTGGAGAACCATTTCGGTTTAAAAACTGGGAGTTTTGGTCCGAGAACTGCCATCATGACAACGGCTGAATAAGAGAGTTGAAATGACACGTCGAAGATTATTGAACCATCCCTTAAAACTTCCAACACTCCCACCAATCCAAGGATGTTCAGGAAATTTTGAGGTCTATCTAAGAGTTTAAAAAATGCAAAAAATGCAAAAAGTGCCGTTGCACGAAACGTTGGGATTGAAAATCCAGTAATAGCTCCATACATTGCAACGAACAAAAGTACAATGGGATATTTCAAGATGTTCCATGGGACCAATTCGGAAACGATGAGCAAAGTGATCAGAGAAATGATGCCAACGTGCATGCCTGAAACAGAAAATATTTGAGCGTATCCACTATTTCGATACAAATTCCTGAGGTTGTACGAAACGTCTCTTCTTCCAAGAAAGATGGATGCGACTGTATCGGCTTCACCAAATGTATATCGCTTCATTTGAGAGTACAAATAATCGGAGACCTTTATTCCCCACCTGATGAATTTATCAGCAATGGAAAAGGACATCTCCGTCCAAAAGGCATCCATGGCTTCCCATTTGTGATTCTTTTTGGTGATTCTTGCCATCAGCTCATCGGCTGGTTTTGGTAAATTATGGGACCATCTCGGCAAAAAAACGGTTATTGTCCTGCCCCTTTTCCAGCCTGAAGAAGTGTGAAATCGAACGTTGGTCACTCTGACAACATTTGAACTTGAACGACTTACCTTTCCAATCACAAACGTACTTCCGTTTGGTAAAGCGGAGGGGGCAAGTATCAAAGAAAGTCCAGCGATGAACAGTGATAAACTAAAAATTGGATTCAAAATCAACTTTGAAAAGAACCAAATGATCGCAAAAACACAGAAAATTATGCCAAACCATGGTGGGAAAATAGCGGATAGAAGAACACCACCGATGGCAGCCAAAAAAAGAAAGAAAAAAGGTGATTTTGATGCCATTATTTTCTCAGCGTTTCCGCATATTTGCTGAGCACATCTATTGAAGAATTCACAACATTGGGATCATATTTTGTTTTCGCTTCTCTCAGGATCTCTTTTATCGCTTCTTCTTGGGTCATTTTTCGGATGTTGATCATTGTGTCAAAATCATCCACGATCAATATTATCCTCGACAAAAGTGGTATCTCATCTCCTTTAATTCCATCAGGATATCCGCTCCCGTCGAAATACTCACGATGGTGTAATACTATCTCCTCAATTCTTCTTGGAAGATTGGCGTTGGAAATAACATACTTGCTCAAAAGAGGGTACGTTTTGAGAATTTCATACTCTTCTTTTGTCAGTTCTTCAAATCTAAACGCGATTGTATCTGGAATTCCAAGTTTTCCAACGTCGTGAAAAAGGGCTCCCAAACGTAAATCTTCAACTTGATCCGCCGACAACCCGAGATTTTTCCCTATTACAGCTGATATTCCAGCAACCCTTTCAGAATGTCCGCGAAGACGGGGCTCTTTCATCTCTGTGAGATGAACTATTGTTCTTAAAAAGTTTTTTTGATTTTCAAGGTTTAAATTGTTCACTTGCTTCAACGTAACGAAAGAAGAAGCCAACTTTCCAAATGCACCCATGAGATACTTTGATTGTTCAGAAAATTGTACATCTTTCAACGCGTCTAAAAAAATATTTCCCGCGAATCTACCATCAAGTTCGATTGGAATAACCAAACTCCTGTATAAATGGCCAGCACTTGCATTTTCTATTTCTTGAGCGATCTCTTTTGGCAAAAACATAAAATCTTCATGTAACAT
>WFSH01000051.1 GCA_015486145.1 Mesoaciditogaceae bacterium | reverse complement strand
CTATTCAGGATCTCCAAGCAACTAACAAGGTGGATCGAGATTCTGAATCAAGTTCAGAATGACACAACAAACAGAGCACGCTGCATACTAACATCCTGTTAGATTCGCTTTCTCGGCACATCCTGTGCCTCTCATCGCAGCTATCGCTTTGGTCGTGAAAGTGAAAAAGATATCCCCATTGGGGATTTCACTCTCATTTTTATGAATCTCCAAAAGTAGAGCTCATATGTCCTGACAATACTTCGAGTGTGCTTGTTTTTTTACTTGATAACAAGGTGTTTTTGAATGACTTTGATCAAACTCACGAGAACAAAACAGGGAAATGTCATATTATGACTCTATCGTTTTAATATGATTTATCAAAGAAACCGTCACCTTTTTACCCACACAAAAATGAAGAAAGCCGATAATCTCATGAAAACTCAATCTTTTCGCATTCCGCTATGTCTTGCATTTCCTCTATACATTGGCCATGAAGAGTTCATGAGTCCTCTGGATTGAGAATTTATGGCGTAAAGGTATCCATCATCACTTCCAAAGTAAATCGTACCGTTTGTATCTATTGCTGGAGATGTTTCCACAGGTCCACCCGTTTGAAACGTCCAGGCAAGTTTTCCGTCTTTATTTACAGCATAAAGGCACCCATCATTGCTTCCAAAATAAATTGTTCCATCGTCTCCTATGGCCGGCGTTGAATGTATAATTCCATTTGCTTTAAAACTCCATAACACGAGGCCTCCTTTTATGGCGTAAAGCGTTTTACCAATAGCTGTGTACACCACACCGTTGTTATCAACCACGAAGGAATTATTTATGGCTCCTGGAAGAGCTTTACTCCAAACAGAACCATCTGATTGTGTGTCTATGGCATAAACGTATCCAGGTGCAGTTCCCACATAAATAATGTTGGTGCCCAACGCAAGAGCGGTTATCTTTGCGTAGAAGTTCTTTTTCCATACAAGATCCCCATTTGTTTTATCTACTTTGTAAACCCCGTTAGTTGTTCCAAAGTATATGTAGCTTCCGTCACTAACAATCGGTGTTGTTATGTTTTCATAAGCATGAAAGAAAACAGTTGGAGTGGAGCCAGAAATCGTTGTCATGACAGAACCGCTTTGGGCGGTGAAGAATATTCTTCCATTTGGCATTATTGCCGGAGCAAAAATAGGACTTCCGATTTGGAAAGTCCATTTTACCGTTCCATTTGGTGCTATGTTGGAAATTGTGCCATCTTTTGTTGAATAATAAGCATCCGATACGAGATTTAAAAGGATGTTTATCGGCATGCTTGAAAATGCTTGAATTTTGTATCGAAGATCACCAATAGAATTGCAAGTGTAAAGGTAACCATCTTTGCTTGCAAAGTAAACATTACCTGTCGTGGAAATTGAGGGAGATGAATTTACGTTTCCGCCGGTGCTAATCTTCCATTTAAGTGTGCCAGGTCTTACGGGAGTGATCATGTTGCTGTACGAAGAATCGCCCGCACTGTTATGAGCGGTTACCACATATGAATAAGACGTCCATTGATCAAGATTTGAATCCGTGTATTTCGTTGTGGTTGCGGAAACCGTCGCACATTTTGCGAAACGTTGCATTCCCGATTTTCTCCAGATTGTAAACCAATCAACATTATCGGATAATTCATTCCAAGAAAAAGTGACGCTTGTGTGTGTTACATCTATTATATGAAGATTTGTTGGGGCGGAGGGTATCACTTGTTTCGTGATAGCAGTGGCGGGATTGCTCCAGTTGGAATATCCGTTCTTGTTGTAAGCTCTAACTTTGTAGAAATAAGTTGTGTTTGGCTTAAGATTGGAATCGGTATACACGTTAACTTTTCCCCCCACGCTTGTCACTCCAACATAATTTACACCATCACTAGATCTTGCTATTTGAAAGCCTATTATGTTGTTGGAAGAATCCGTCCATTGAAGGGAAACGCTATTAGATGTTACGTTTGTAACCACTAAATTCTTCGGTGCCGCAGGAAACATTATAAAGCACCCGCTTAATATGATTGAAAGTACAAATATTGTTGTGATCAATAATAACATTTTAATTTTCAATTGATTTTACCTCCTCAAGTTCGTTTGATTTTTAAATTACAAACACATTTTCAAGCCAAATAGATACATCTATGATATGAAATTTTACTTCTTCGTTATACAATGCAAAATTATAAATCAAAAATCTAAATATGTCAACAAAATGAGTTGACTCATAAAAAATCTACATGAAAGCGAGTCGATGAGTCAAAATAAAAATCTACACGAATCATGAGTGAATGACGGATAATCTTCTCAAACACCTTATCAATTTCAAAGTGAGTGAGAAGATGAAAGAGCTAAAGATGAATGAAAGAAAAAAACTGGTGACAGACCCTAATTCATCTCTCCCATCAAGTTTCCAAGCGTTTTTATCTTAGAAAGCATGCTTGCGTTTACAACGTACATGGCTATTTCAAGGCGCCCAACGTATCTTCTCAGCGTGTTAATGAATTCATTTTCTTGATTGGGATCCACCAAATTCATTGCTTCATCTAATGCCGTAACGGTAAGAGCTGCTTGCTTTAAAACCTCTTGTGATTTATCTAAATTTTGGTAAGTTTCAAGCGTAAGATCATTCATTATATGGTCGTAATCTCTTAGTGATATAACAGTCTTAAACGAATTTGTTGAATAATCCCACAGATATGTGTAAATTGCATCTTGCGGTTCAAGAACCCCATTTCCGTTTGAATCAAACAATATTATGGGTATCTGAAAAAAAGCATAAAAGCCCATTGAAAAGAGCGCAGAAGAGTCTTTCAGATCAAGCCTGTGAATGGTACCGGCAAGATCTTGAAGGAGTTTCATGAGTTGCAAATTGTGTGCCGTTTTCAAAAGGAATTCAAGGCCATTTATCACATCTGGTGAAGAAAGCTGAGAAGCTGAAGAGACTGAAAGGGTGTGAGTATTCGAAAAGAAATCTTTAGTCATTGACAACACATTGAGGTTCATCGTTTTTGTAATTGAATTCATTAAAGCTTTTGATGCATATTTTAAAGAATCATTTGTTGATTTTGTCGTTTCAAGAAATTTAGAAAGTTCAGAAAGTTCCGTCCTAGATTGAGTTGAAGTATCAGAAGTAACAATGGAATTGTAAAAATTTGTCAAGTGGAGAGAACCATTACTCATTTCCTTGAAGACTTGTACTGCCATTTTTATGGCAGTTTTTGTATTTCCCTCATTAGAAGCAGATAATGCTCCTTCTGAAAGTTCTAACGTATTTTTCGGTGAATCTAACGATTTAAAGACGTTTATAGAACACGAACTCAAAATCATGCTTATCAAAATGATACCAACTATCAAAATCCAAAATCTTCTCATATTTTTCCCACCTCAAATCGTATTTTGCTCTTCTCACTTAATATACAACAACTTAACAAAATTCAGCAAGCACTTTTCTGAAAAACTTAAAAACTCCCTCCCCATGCTGGGAGGGAAACGTGCTTTAACAGGGGAATAGATAATTTTTTACTTTGTTTATTGAACTCTTATAACTCCCAAATCTGATTTGCTAACGTCCATTGTTTTATTAGAAGCATTTCGAACATCTAAAGTTGAAATAGAAATCGTTGTCACGCCTTCGATCATTTTATTTTTAAAATAGACTTTAAGGCAGACGTTATTTGGTATGTTAACCGTACCTGAAAGAATAGCTAAACTTATGTCAATAGTTCCATTTGAGTTATCGACCGTTGGAGATGGTAAAAACACATTACCTTCTCCAGTGGAAAGCGGTCCGGCAAGACTCACACCATTATTTCCCTTAGAGGTATCTATTACGACTTTGGAAGGATCGAATTTCAGGATTATATGAATTCCTTTTACCCCTGAAAGGGCTATTCCACGCACTCCAAGAATGAATGGAGCTTTTGCTCCAACTATCACATCATCCAAGACAACTCTTCCATCTGGAGCGTTAGCACCTGTGGTGAATGACCATATCGGACTAGTTGAGGAACTTCCATCGTATCTCTTCGTTACAACTTTCCAATAGTACGTTGTGGAGGCTTGAAAATAATTCAAAACAGGTGTAAATAGGCTTGAATTTAAATTGTAAGCAACAGGCTTCATGGAATTTTTAGATGTTCCAATGTAAACAGTGTAAGTAACGTTTGAATTTCCGCTATACCAACTCAGTTGCGTATCGGGTGATACAGCCGTTTGACCATTTGCAGGATAAGGAGAGCTTGCAGCATTAGGTGGCAAAGAAATTGTGGTGAAAGACCATACAGGCCCCGTTGTAACGTTACCATGGTTGTCTTTTGCAACCACTTTCCAATAATACTTTGTGGAATTCGTAAGGCCACTTATTTTGAAAGATCTATCCGTGAGCCCCGAATGCTTTAAAGGAGGATTGGAAGAAGTTCCAAAGTACAAATCGTATGTTAACGGATCGCCGTCCGGGTCTGAATCTTGCCAAGATAGAGTTGGGCTAACGGAAACGCCGATAGCTTCGTTTGCTGGATTCGGATTTGAGGGTGTTAAAGGTGGCCTATTGGGTGGATTAGACGTTTTAAAAGACCAAGTATCACTTGGAGATTCTTTTCCAAAACTATCGATTGCCACTACTTTCCAATAATATTTCGTGTTATATTTCTTAAGATTTGCTTTGTAAGATGTGGTCATTATGTTGCGCTTTTGAAGAGGTGGATTTGTTGACGTTCCAAAATACAAGTTGTAAGTCAGTGGATTTCCATCTGGATCTGATCCACTCCACGAAAACACCACTCCGTTCACAGCCACATTCGTAGCTCCATTAGAAGGAGATTTTAAAATGGGCTTGTTTGGAGCTCTATCTATTGTGCTAAATGACCATACATTGCTAGTCGCCACTCCACCGTGCGGATCTTTGGATACTATCATCCACGTATAGGTTGCTCCGTAATCTATCGTCCCGAGTGAATATGTTAAAGATGTCGTTGTTCCAATGAAGGTAAGCTTTTTCCCAAAATAAACATAATAGGTAAGAGGATCGCCATCCGGATCGGAATCTTGCCAAGAAAGTTTTACATTTATGGGCTGCACATTCTTCTGACCATTTGAAGGAGAAGGATTGCTTGCCGGAAGTGGAGGCCTATTTGGTTTGGCTATTGTTTTGAAGTGCCACAGCGTTCCCGTTGCCTTTCCGCCCTTTACATCTTCTGCAACTATCTGCCAATAGTAAGTAGTTGAAGCGTTTAAAGGACCCGGGTTGTAAGTTTTAAATGGTGTTTTCCCGACAAATGGAGGAACAGTTGACGTTCCAAAGTACACCGAATACGTTACCGTATCGCCATCCGGATCGTAAGAATTCCAAGAAAGTTTTGTAGATGTTGAAACGTTTGTTTGACCACTTGTTGGTTTTTCATCGTAAGGTTTAACTGGGAGTGCATTCCCCACTTTAAAAGTCCACACATCTCCAATGGTCGTCTTACCTTTCTCGTTTTTTGCAATGACTCTCCATGAATAAGAAGTGTTGTAATTCACACTTACTTGATAAAAATTTCGAGATATGCTTGAAGCGATAATCGTTGTAGGAGTTGCGGCATTATGATCAAAGTAAAGCGTGTAAGTTAGAGGACTATTGTTAGGATCGCTACAATTCCAAGAAAGAATTACAGAAGTTGCTAAAATAGTGCTTCCATTCTTTGGATTTGTCACAACAGGTTTGTACGGTGCACTTTGTTTATTAACTGCACATGAGCTTAAAAGTATTGTAATGGTTGCAATGGTAACGATCAAAGTTATAAACTTCACTGATCTCATCTTGAAACCTCCTTGATTATTTCAGGGCGATAACCTGAATTACTTCTAAATTTAAGCGTAAGCGTCCCGCTAAATGGTTTACCAATACCAGCAGCCATAACTTCTAACAACCCATTTCCTTCTTTGATTAGTACGATGTCCGAATTAAGTCCAGATTTTCCTACAAATTGTGTGCCATTTTCCTTGATAACGATGTCAACTCCAATTTTTCCACGCAGATTCATTTTCATGGTAACAAACTTTCCCTCATTATTTTCAATTACATTTAAGTCTTTTTTTACTGAATTAAATGAAGCGAGTTCTGAAGAGTTGATAAGAGTTTTCCCCCAATTCATTGCAAAAACCATCAAGTCTTGAAAATTTATCTTCCCATCAGGATACGCTATAACGTAAATGCCATTTGCGTTTTGCTTTGCGGGTCCTATATCATAGAGAACGTTGTATCTTGAATCTCCCTTTCGAGCTCCCCACACCATTGCAAAACTCATAAGATCATCAAAATCAAGTTTCCCGTTATTGTTAAAGTCACCAAGAAGCTTTTCACCAGTAGTTGAAGATGCAATCGCCAAATGTTGATCATCTTTTCTAAACATGGGCCAAGGTCCTGCACTAAGACCTACACCATTTCCAACTATGGCATACACATACCCACTATTCGATCCAAAATATATTTCTCCGTCTTTGCCTATTGCCGGAGAAGAGCCTACAACGTCTCCCGTTGGATATCTCCACTGAAGTTTCCCCGAAGAATTTATCGCATAAAGATAACCATCGGCGCTTCCAACGTAAATTGTGCCATCGGAATCTACTGCTGGAGATGACATGATGTATCCACCCGTTTTGTAAGACCATACTATATTCCCTGTCGTCGTGTCTATGGCATAAAGATATCCCTTTTCATTTCCCACGTACAAAGTATTTTCAGATATTGATGGAGATGAGCCAATTCTTCCACCGGTATCGAATTTCCATAATAATTTTCCATCTTCTTTCACAGCGTACACATATCCATCGAGACATCCAAAGTAGATGGTGCCATTTTCATCTATCGCGGGGGAAGAAACAATTGCACCGCTTGTTTTATATTTCCAATCAAGAGTTCCATCTGAAGTGTTTAAAGCGTAGAGATATCCATCTTCGCTGCCGAAATAGACTGTATTTCCATATGCAGATAGTGAAGGAGAAGAACCTATTCTTCCGCCGGTCTGATATGACCATTTTAAACTTCCATCTTCATTCACAGCATACATTTTACCGTTAAGACAACCGACATAAACAGTTCCGTTAGAATCTATAACTGGCGAAGTTCCAACTATACCAGGAAATTTGTAGAGAATCGTCTTTTTCCCAGATAAAGAAATTTTGTAAAGATAGCCAACACCAGTTGCATTCATAGAAAGATTACTTAAACTTGCGGCGGTAACGTAAATGTTTCCATCATACATGGCAGGAGACGAAATCACAGGCCCTGCAAGTTCCACGTTCCAAAGTTTAGCCCCAGTTCGAGCATTAAGTGCATAGAAGTTGTGATCAACACTTCCCACATAAACAACCCCATCAAAAATCATAGGTGATGATACTACCCAATTATTTGTCAGATATTTCCAAGAATTGGTCCATGTTGCTGAAAGACTTCGAGAACGGTTTTGCTTAAAAATGTAAGAGAGTCTTGGATTTTCAATAGCAGTTTGATTCATGCAGGAAGTCAGAACAAAGGCCAGTGTTACGATAAATAAAGTGACAAAAATGTACCTTCGCACAAAAACACCCCCAGCCAAAGACAATTACACTAATTATATCACAAATTACTACTGGCGGGATAGTGTACAATATGCTGTAAAAAGGTAGGAAAGGGTGAAAAAGGAAAAAAGTTCCCGTATCCTATTCTCAAGAACCAAGAAATTCAAAAGAATGGAGGAATACAGGAACATGAAACTCAAGGATATATACTTCGATATTTGGAAGATGGCAAGGAAGCGTGATGCCTCAAAATAAAATTTACAGGAAGTAATGTTCGTTGCTTCAAAATAAAATCCATCCCAAATTTTAATGGACATTTATTCCTTTACAGCTCCTTGCGTAAGACCTGCAATTATGTATCTTTGAGCAATCGCAAAAACCAGGATGGTGGGTAAAAGTGCAACGATCAAGCCGGCACTCATGACATTCCATTGTATACCTGCTTTGGATATGAAAGAATAAAGTGCAACTGGCACGGTCATCTTGGAGTTGCTGCTTAAAAACAAAGCTGCAGTGAAGAGTTCGTTCCACGTGTTGACAAAGGAAAAGCTAAAGATTGCTGCTAATCCCGGAAGCGAAAGTGGTATCGTAATTCTAAATATTGCCCCCACTCTTGAACATCCATCCATCAACGCTGCTTCTTCAAGTGATCTCGGAATTCTTGAGAAGAACCCACGCGCCATTATCGTGCTGAAAGATACTGCAATGTTCACGTAAACGATCATCAATCCCCAAAGGTTATTTATAAGACCAAGATCGGAAAACATTTTGAATAGTGGGATCATGATCAGATATGCTGGTATCATCTGAGCAAAGAAAAGGAAAACAATGAGAGTCCCTTTGAATTTAAACTTGTAGCGTGCCATTACATAACCGCTTAATGTGGCAAAGACCATCGCTATAAGGGATGAAACAACAGAAACAAACAAACTGTTCTTGAAGTACTGCAAAAAATTGGCAAAAAGGAAAAGAAATTTGTAATTCTCAAACGTGAAGTGTCTGGGCCAGTAAATAAGGGGATAAGTGTAAACCTCTGTTGAAGGTTTGACAGAAGTTATAAAAATCCAAAATAGAGGTACAACAGCGGCAAGAAGGTAAAGAGAAAGGAAGAAAAATCTCAAAGATTTCGCCAGCACGTGCTTTTTTCTCATCACAATTCTCCCATTTCATAAGAAGATGTCAATCTAAGATAGAACAATGTGTACAAGGTCAAAGCACTTATGATCACCAATCCAACGGCAGAAGCTTTACTGTAATCAGATTCAAAATATACAATATTTATCATATAAGTGGCAAGTATGTTGGTCGTGCCAGCAGGACCACCACGAGTCATTCCGTAAATAATATCGGGAAAATTCATCACCCAGATAATTCTTAAAAGCACAGTACTCACAAGAGTTGGTTTTATGTACGGAATGGTTATGTGGAAAAACTTCATGATGGATCCAGCCCCATCTATTTCTGCCGACTCGTAAAGAGAATCGGGAATAGATTGAAGAGCAGCAAGAATCATAATGGCAAAAAATGGAATACCATACCAAACGTTAACTGCAATCACAGATATAAAAGCGTACTTAGGATTGGCAAGAAAATTTATACCATGATTTAAGATGTGCATCTTTATCAGAATATCGTTTATCAATCCAAATTGTCCATTTAAAAGCCAAGACCAAAGTATTCCAATAGCAAAGCCTGACAATGCCCAAGGATAGAAAACTATACCAGCGTAAAGCCCGCGCCCTTTAAATGGTTTTCGCATAAGCAGAGCCAGTGCAAATCCAAGAAGCAACTGAAGTGTTACGGAAAATGCTATCCACCAAATCGTATTCCAAGCAGCAATGGCAAACTCCGGATCTTCAAAAATGGTCTTAAAGTTGTCAAATCCCACAAAATGAATGTTTTGAAAGTTGAAGACACTGTAATCTTTAAAAGCAAGAATTGTACCCTCGATTGTCGGATAATATGTTAAAACCAATATGATAGCAAATGTTGGTAAAAGCATACAGAAGATAAATCTTTTGAGTTTTAGGCCAACTTGCTTTGAAGAACTCGGCAATTTTACCATCCTTACAAAAAGGGCAGCCGCATAGGGCTGCCTCTACAAGGTCAAATTACATTCCAAAGGATTTTTTCCAATAATCATACCATTTGTCCGTCATTTGTTCAATACTCAATCTTCCGAGTAAGCATTGTTGCATGGTATCTTGTTGGAATTTTGTCCATTTTGTCCACCCTGGATTTGCAAGCGGATAAGAGGTAAACACATATTTTTTTGGATTCTTGAACATCTCCTTCCATCCTTCAAACACGCCCGTACTGAAATATGGATCGTTATCATAAACAGATTTTAAAACCGGGAGTGCTCCATATTCTTTACAAAAATAGGCAGAGATCTTTGGCGTTGTGAAGAATTTGATGAACTCCCAAGCTAATTCTTTGTGCTTCGAATAGTTGGGGATCCCCCATCCACCAAAGCCGTAACTTGGATACACCTTTCCGGACGGTCCAACTGGAAGTGGTGCAGTTTTGTATTCTCCCTTCTTAAGCAGTTTGTTGAGAAGGCCTGTAGTGTCAGGATCTTGAAATAAAAAGGGCGTGATTCCGGAAACAAAGGCGTTGACTTGTTCATCAAATCCCCAATTTATAGAATCCTTAGGAGCAGTATTTTTGTAAAAATCCAGATATAGTTTAAGCCCTTCAATAGCTCTTGGATCCTTAAACCAAAGCTTGCCATTTGTGAGCTTATACATGTTTGATGGATCTATATCATTTATGTAAGAAGTCGTTATTATATCAATGAAATTCGTAGGAAGGCCTGTTCCTCTAAAATCGAAACCGTACTGATTTTTGGCTGGATCTGTGAGCTTAATACAATCTGCGTACAGTTCCCGCATAGTTTGAGGTACTTTTGTTATACCATACTTTGCAAGTATGCTTGGTCTGTAAAAGAGAGTTTTTGCGTAAACTCCATTGGGGACTATATAGGCCTTACCTCCTGTCACTCTTACCGCTTTCCAAAGACCTGGAATGAGACCATCTGCTCCCTTCCATTTCTTTATGTATGGATTCAAGTTTTCCATTCTTCCAAGTCGTACCACCCCTTCTAAAGACCAATCCCCGACTTCAACGATGTCTAACGGTTGTTTGGTGCTAAGCATCAGATAGACTTTTTGGTACGCAGTTTCGTAAGGTGGAGAAATGAGATTTATGTGTACATTTGGATGTAATTTTTCAAATTCTTTGATGATATTCTGTAGTATCTGCGTTCTTTGCGGACTGGTAAAGACTTGTATCATGTTGAGCGTTACTTTCTGGGCGATTCCAACACTGGCTAACATGAGAATCGCTATAGCCAAAACGATCACAAAAAATCTTTTCAATTCTTTCACCTCCTCATGAACAATTTGTCACAACAATATTCTACCATATCTTTTCATCACATCGATGGGATTTCTTCACGATCGTGTGGGTAGTATTTTTGAATAACAACATTCTTTGACATTTTAGTACCGCTTTACAAGCGGTGAGTGTAATTTTTTTGAAGCCTTGTCAAAACTGATTCGCTCTTTTATTGAAATCTTTGACCACAGCGTCATCCTGAAAGTTCCGTAGGAACTATTCAGGATCTCCAAGCAACTAACAAGGTGGATCGAGATTCTGAATCAAGTTCAGAATGACAAAAAACAGAGCATGCTGCATATTAACATCCTGTTAGATTCGCT
>WFSH01000050.1 GCA_015486145.1 Mesoaciditogaceae bacterium | reverse complement strand
TCCTGAATAGTTCCTACGGAACTTTCAGGATGACGGTGTGGTCAAAGACTCCAAAAAACGTCTGAATCAGTTTTGACAAGGCTTCAAAAAGATTACACTCACCGCTTGTAAAGCGGTACTAAAATGTCAAAGAATGCTATTATTCAAAAAACGTTACCCACACAATTTCGAAGAGATCTTTAGTTTCTTGATCCATGAGAATGCAACGACCCTCGAGATCTATCGATGAACCTTCTGTGATAATCAGCGGTGTGTCCTATAAAGCTGTAAACCATCCGTTTGATGCCATCGTTTAGGAACATCCAAGCGCCGTTGTACGCCCAAATCAATCCCACCAAATACCATGGAATGGCTGGCATGAGTATACCGAATCCCGCGAAAAGCAATGCGACTATTTGGGTACCAACTATTGCCCAGAACAGTGGAGCAGATGGTCCAGGGCGCGTCCAGAAATTCTTTTTGGTGCGAGCCACAAACAACAAAAGGTGTCCGCCGGCAACGAGTTGAAGAAAAAGAGCCGTCTCCACCATAGATTTCGGGAGTCCGAGCCATTTCATCGTTATGAGTAACATGCCAAAAGTTTCTATCAACGAGAAAAGTCCAAGAATCGTTGAAACGGATATTATTCTCTTCATTTGCCACCTGACCGGCTTTGGATCAAGCCACGTGTTGTCGTAAGCGATAGTCATTATCGGGACATCATCCATTAACGACAGAAGAATAAGCATGACAGCAGTTAAGGGATAAAATCCGAACATGATCATTGATGCCACAACGAAAAACATGATGCTGAGTGTCATGGCTATTCTGTAGATCACGTAAGAATTCATCCTCTCAAAGATCTTTCTCGCTTCTTCCACGGCGTTTATTATGACAGACAAGCCCGGAGCTGTTAAAACCAGCGATGCCGCCGCTCGCGCGGCATCCGTTGCTCCACTAACGGCCACACCGGTATCGGCTTCTTTCAGCGCGGGCGCATCATTCACACCATCTCCAGTCATTCCAACAATATGCCCACCTTGTTGGAGAGCTTTAACTATTTCATATTTGTGCTCTGGAAAAACTTCGGCGAACCCATCTGCTTGCTCAACTTGATGAATTATATGAGAGGGAAGATGTCCCTTCTCAACGTCACCTGTAAAAAATTCACTGGCTCTATGTATGTTCATTCCGAGAGAGAGTTCTTTAGATATTTCTTTTGCTATGGCAATGTTGTCCCCAGTAATCATTTTAACTTCTATACCGTGTTCCTTTGCCCTTTTAATGGTTTCGGCTGAATCCGGACGTGGTGGATCCAAAAGTGGAAGTATCCCAAGTAGTTCCCACTTTTGACCATCAACAGATTTTGCAACTCCAAGTGTTCTGATTCCCTTTGTGGCCAACTCTTCTATTTTGCTTTCAACATTTTTCTTATCTTTATCGTTTAGATTGCACATCTTTGCTATTACCTGCGGTGCTCCCTTGGTGACTCTGAAAGTTTTCGATGTTTCTTTCTCTTTGATGGTGGCTTCTGTTCTCTTGTTAACGGGATCGAAAGGAATGAATTTTATTTGTTCGTATTTTTCAAGTACAGATTTATCTTTAAGACCGTTTATTATAGCCAAATCTATGAGATCTTCGTCTTCTTCTTTCGAAGCCAATGCCCCCATCAACACGAGAGATTGAGAGTCGTTGTTTCCGAGTGGGATTGGCTCTTGCAAAGTGAGTTTGTTTTGAGTTAAGGTTCCAGTTTTATCTGAACAAAGTATATCCATTCCCGCCATCTCTTCGATCGATTGAAGCCTTGATACTATGGCTTTCATCTTTGAGAGTGCAACAGCACCAAGTGCCATTGTCACGGACAACACCGCAGGCATGGCTACCGGAATGGATGCCACTGTCAAGATCAAGGCAAACTCTATCAACGTCCCAGCCGACGCCCCCTTGAAAAGTTCTGCCAAGACCAACAAAATCACAAGACCTATAGCGGTGAATATCAAGAAATCTCCAATGTGGAGCACGGCTTCTTGAAAATGCGATTTTGCGCCAGCTTTGGAAATCAATTTTGCGGTCCTCCCAAAGTAAGTTTTCTCACCAGTTGCCACCACTACAGCATTCATTTCTCCCTGTTTAACCGTTGAACCTGAGTAGCCAACATCCCCGACTTTTTTGCTTACAGGTAGAGATTCGCCCGTTAAAGCTGCCTGATCGACACTTGCGTAATCTCCTTCTATAAATTTCACGTCGGCAGGTATTATATCTCCAAGCCTCACCTTTATAATATCTCCAGGAACGAGTTTGGATGCTTCAACTTCTTGCCATTTTCCGTCTCTTTTAGTCTTGGCCTTCAAAGCGAGATTCTTTTTCAATGCTTCAATGGCACTTGTGGCTTGATGCTCTTGGAAAAACCCCACGATTGAGTTGAATCCCAGGAGTATGACGATTATTATGAAATCCACCCAATGCTGCAATCCAAGAGAAAGTGCCGCCGCGATTTCTATCATCCAGGGAATAGGCCCCCAAAAATAGGAGAGAAACTGGAGAACGGGATTCCTTTTTTTCTCTTCCAGTTGATTAAGGCCGTATTTCTCGATCCTTTTTTGAGCTTCGTTTGATGAAAGACCGTTGGTCGAGGTTTCAAATTTTTTCATCACATTTTCTACCGTGGCATTCTTGATATCATCTAATATTCCAGCATTTTTCTTTTCTTCGTCGCTCACAAAAACAACCTCCCTTCCGAGATTAAACTGTGCGATTGTGCATCTAAAAAACAGTATCTTTCTATATTAGCATAAAACATGATCATAGAAGAATTAATCTTCAGTAATGATTTTGCCGAGATGGTGTAAAGTAATTGCTGTAAAAAGGATATGAAAGATAATCGTTAAAATCGCAAAGTTTGATCCTTGAATTGGTGAGTGCACATACCAATCTGTTTTGTAGTAAAATGATATCAAGGAGAAGTTGTTGAAGAAATGAACGTCGATAAACCCAAACCTATCTTCAGGAGGTCGAATATGGATCAAAAGGCAAAAGTGGTCGTTACAGGTGGAGCCGGATTTATAGGCTCCAACATCGTTGATGCGTTATTGGAAGAGGGAATGTTACCCATTGTTATCGATGATCTTTCAACTGGAGAACAGAAAAATGTGAATGAAAAGGCTTTAATGTATCAACAAGACATTCGGGATATTAAGGGTTTAGAAGAGATATTTGAAAAACATCATCCCACTTATGTACTTCATTTGGCAGCTCAAATATCAGTTTCGCGTTCTGTTAGGGAGCCCGTTTACGACGAAGAGGTAAACATCAAGGGAATTTTAAACGTTCTGGAATTGTCGGTCAAATATGGAGTGAAAAAGTTTGTCTTTTCGTCTTCTGGTGGTGTTATGTATGGTGAAAATCCTGAAATTTTTCCAACTCCGGAAACGATTTGTCCAGATCCCGTGTCGCCTTATGGAATTGCCAAACTAAGTGGAGAAAAATATCTGAAATTTTACAACAGAGAGAAAGGATTGAGGTACACCATTTTGAGATATGGAAATGTGTACGGGCCGCGTCAAAGTCCAGATGGTGAAGCAGGTGTCATAGCGATCTTTGCCAAAAAAATGCTCAACGGTGTGCCTGTTACGATAAACGGAGATGGAGAATACATACGGGATTATGTGTATGTGAAGGATGTTGTCAAAGCCAATTTGCTTGCGCTTGAAAAAGGCGATGGTGAAATTTTCAACATTGGAACTGGTACAGGAAAGAGCGTCAATGATGTTTTTAATGCTCTAAAAGAACATATTGATTACGATCCTGATCCAATTTATGGGCCACCGCGTCCAGGTGATCTTAGGAAAAGCATACTCGATATTTCACGGGCTCAAAATATTCTTGGATGGTCTCCTAATTATTCTTTTGAAAAGGGAATAGGTGAAACGGTGAAATACTTTAAAGAAAATGGACAAACGATTTAGAAGGTGAGAAAATTTGCAAAAAAGCCTCTGGAGCGAAGAACCTCTGGCTTCCAAAATAAGACCGAGAGACTTCAGTGAGTTTGTGGGACAAGAGCATTTACTTTCAAAGGGTATGCCTTTGAGAGTTGCGATCGAGAGTGATAAACTCTACAGTTGCATCCTTTATGGTCCCCCGGGAAGTGGAAAAACGTCGCTGGCTGAAATAATAAAAAACCGCACAAAAAACAACTTTAAGCATTTTAGCGCCGCAACGCAGGGTGTAGGTGTCCTTAAGCCTATGATGAAAGAGGCAAGAGACAACTTTACTAAAACGGGACGACCAACGATAATATTCGTTGATGAAATTCACAGGTTTAGCAAATCACAACAAGACACGATGCTGCCCTATGTGGAAGAAGGTTCTGTGATACTCATAGGAGCTACAACGGAAAATCCGAGTTTTGAAATAATTCCAGCACTTCTTTCACGATGCCGTGTCTTCACTTTTAAGCCCCTTTCGAAAGAAAACGTGATGGTCATACTTAAAAAGGCACTTAAAACGACGAACGTCACGTTTGAAGATTCCGAGCTCGACGTTATTGCGGAAACATCCGGAGGAGATGCTCGTACGGCTTTAAATTCACTCGAAGAGGCGATCGAATTGGCAACACAAAAAGGGATCACCAAAGTGACAAACGTTGAAAAATTGATTCAAAGATCTATTCCGAGATACAGAAAACACGCGGATGAACACTACGATTTCATTTCGGCACTTCACAAGTCAATGCGTGGTAGCGATCCAGACGCTGCTGTTTATTATCTCGCATCAATGTTGGAATCGGGTGAAGATCCCCTTTACATTGCCAGAAGAGTTGTCAGGTTTGCTTCAGAAGACATTGGATTGGCAGATCCGAGGGCACTCAGCATTGCGATAGATGCTTATCAAGCCGCACATTTCATTGGAATGCCTGAATGTACAACTGCGCTTACCCAAGCTGTGATATACTGTGCAGTGGCAGCAAAAAGCAATGCCGTGTACAGGGCATATTCGAAGGCTTCTGAAGATGTGAAAGCGCATCCTTACGAAAAGGCTCCCATGATGCTTCGAAACGCTCCAACAAAATTCATGAAAGATTTGGGATACGGAAAGGGATACGTTTATCAACATGACGTAAAAGGGGCTTTTTTGGTACAAAATTACCTTCCAGAAAGATTAAAGGGAAAAGTTTTTTACAATCCAACAAACAGAGGGCTCGAGAGTAAAATAAAAGAAAAGCTGAAAAGGCTTTGGAATGGATTCAAGAAATGGGAGGATGTTCAATGAAAAAAATAGTGTTTTGGTCAATTGTTGCCGCAGCCGTGATCGCCATTTATTTCTTTTTAAGAGCTGTTTTTTCTGGAAGTTTGATACTCGATCCTTATGCTATCAGCATAGGCTTTTTGCGCATAAAGTGGTACGGTATCATCATTGGATCGTCAGTTATCGTTGCCTATCTCTTGGCACGCAACCAGCTGTTAAAAGAGGGTGTAAAAGAGGACGAGTTTTTGTTGGCAATGGTGTTTGTTATTCCCTTTGCCGTACTCGGTGGTAGGCTTTATTACGTTGCCTTTACTTGGAATACCTTTTTTTCGAAACATTTGAATTTGATATTCGACACGAGAACTGGAGGTATGGCAATACACGGCGCCTTGTTTGCAATTTTTCTTGCGGCCTGGCTTTTTATAATCATGATGAGGAGAATAAAGGGAAGGTGTTCTTTTGGCTACCTTCAAGCTATGGATGCCTTTACCATGGTTGCGCCATTTGCTCAGGCGATGGGAAGATGGGGAAATTTTTTCAACTACGAGGCACACGGTGGACCGACAACGCTCCCGTGGAAAATGTATGTTCCTCCGCAATACAGAATGCCTCAATACGCGAATTTTAAATATTTTTATCCCACTTTTCTGTTTGAGTCTATTGCCGACCTTTTCGTTTTTTACATCCTTTACACGTACACCAAAAAACGACGAATGAAGTACGGACAAACCTTTTCTCTGTATTTGATCCTTTATTCCGTTTTTAGGTTTTTCAATGAGGCGTTCAGAACTGACAGCTTGTGGTTTTACAATCTCAGAATTGCCCAAGTGGTTTCGGTCATTTTGATAGTCATAGGTGCCGTACTGTTCGCATACGTTTCGAAGAAGGGTAAAGATGTTGAGATAAAAGAAGAGGTGGTAGAATCTTGAATTTGTACATATTCGATGGAACGGCTTTGGTTTACAGGGCCTTTTATGCCTTGCCATCGATGACCACCGCTGATGGAAAACCGACAAATGCAGTTTTTGGACTTGCGAAAATGCTTATAAAGTTTGTGAACGAGCATTTGAAGCCGGGAGATCATGTGGTCTTTGTCTTGGATACCAAAGAAAAAACCTTTCGACACACCTTATTTGAAGAGTACAAAGCCAACAGAGCTGGCGCTCCAGATGATATGATCGTCCAGCTTCCTTTCGTTGAAAAACTCGTGAATGCGTTGGGGATACCGCTTGTGAAACAAACGGGTTTTGAAGCCGATGATGTTATCGCAACTTTGACGAAAAAATATTCAAAAGAATTTGAGCGGGTTTACGTGATAACAGGTGATAAAGATCTCCTGCAGCTTGTGGAAAACAACGTACGGGTACTACGATTCGCCTCAATGGGAGTTACAGATTTGGTGGAATATGATGAGGATAAAGTTGTTGAAAGGTACGGTGTGAAACCTTCTCAAATGGGAGATTACCTTTCTTTAGTGGGAGACACTTCTGATAACATTCCGGGAGTAAAAGGAATAGGAGAGAAAAGTGCAGTTAACCTTTTGAAAGAGTATGGTAGTCTAAACGAAATTTACAAACATCTTGATGATATAAAAACGAGATACAAAAAATTGCTAAGTTCTGCACGAGACGTTGCCTTTCTCTCAAGAAAACTGGTTGAACTTTCGAGTGATGTTCAAATATCGCTCTCTCTTAAACCTTACCAAGGACCCGATAAATCCAAGTTGTCAGAGTTATTTGATGAGCTTGAATTCTCAAATCTCAAGAAAGAATTCGGCTTGTATGAAGACGTAAAATCAAGATCTTCTCAATATTTTAAAATAAATTCGCTGGAGGAATTGGATGAAAGACTTGAGGAAGTGAAAAAAAACTGGAAGATGGCCTTTGACACTGAAACCACTTCACTGAACCCGGTTGATGCTGAGTTGGTGGGAATATCATTCTCAACAGGCAGCAACAGCTATTACGTTCCTGTTGGACACACCCAAGGGCCTAACCTTCCTATTGAAGCGGTCATATCGAAATTTAAAACTTTGATCGAAGACAAACGTTTGAAGATCATAGGCCAAAACATCAAATACGATGTGGCAGTGATGAAAAAATATGGAATAGATGTGAATCCGTATTTCGATACGATGATAGCGGCTTATTTGCTGAACCCCAACGCTCGAAGATTCTCTTTGGATCAATTGGCCATGAAGTATTTGGGATATAAAACAGTATCTTACAAAGAAGTAACAGGCAAATCCGAAAATTTTTCCGATGTACCAATTGATACTGCCACTAAATATTCCGCCGAAGATTCAGATGTGACGTACAGATTGTACGAAATTTTAAACAAAAAGATGTACGAACAAGATTTAACGGATGTTTTTTACAGAGTGGAGATGCCACTAGTTAAGGTTCTATCCACCATGGAATTGAACGGTGTGTACGTTGACATTCCGTATCTCAAAGAGATTTCCGATCGATACTCTAAGATGCTTTCAGATATAGAAAAACACATATACGAGCTTGCAGGTGGTATGCCCTTCAACCTGAATTCGCCCAAACAGGTGTCGGATGTGCTTTTCAAACGGTTGAATTTGAAACCACGACACCGCACGAAGACGCATGCTTTTTCCACCAATGCAAGCGTACTTGAAGAGATGAAAGATGAGCATCCCATAATACCTCTTCTTTTGGAATATAGAAAGTACTTCAAACTCAAATCCACGTACTTGGACGCCATACCCAAAATGGTCAATCCCAAAACGAAAAGGGTTCACACATCGTTTAACCAAACGGGTACATCTACAGGAAGGCTTTCCAGCAGCGATCCCAATTTGCAGAACATTCCCGCTCGAAACGAAGAGGGACGTGAGATAAGAAAAGCAATAAGAGCTCAAAAAGATGGATGGGTGATAATGAGTTCAGATTATTCCCAAATTGAACTTCGTGTTTTGGCTCACGTGAGTGAAGATCCTGCGCTCATTAAAGCCTTTGACGAGGGGATTGACATTCACACAGCCACAGCAGCAAGAGTTTACGGTGTGGACGAGGGTACGGTGACGAAACAGATGAGGCGCGTGGGGAAAATGGTTAACTTTGCCGTGACTTATGGCATAAGTGCGTATGGACTTTCCAAGCGTTTGGGTATCGAAGTGGCCGATGCGGAACACGTGATCACAAATTACTTTCGGAGTTACCCAAAGGTTAGGGAATATCTTGAGAACACCATAACATTTGCAAAAGAAAAAGGTTACGTACAGACAATTCTCGGTAGAAAGAGAGACGTGCTTGCCATCAGAAGCAAAAACCACAACGTTTCCGAAGAGGGAAAACGTATGGCGATCAACGCACCCATTCAAGGTAGCGCCGCCGACATAATAAAAATTGCCATGGTCGAAGTTGAGAAACGTTTGAAAGAATACAAGGCCATGATGATATTACAAGTTCACGACGAATTGGTCTTTGAATTACCACTCGAGGAAGTTGAAAAGGTGAAAAAAATCGTCAAAGACTCTATGGAGAACGCGGTAAAGTTGAAAGTTCCACTCGTGGTTGACATAGAGGTAGGTTCGACGTGGTGAAAGATATGCGTTTATACGAAAAGATTTTAATAACCGTTGATGGTTCTGAGATGTCAAAAAGGGTTTTCTACAAGGGAATGGAACTTGCCAGACTTCTCGAAGCCGAAACCTGTGTGATCGCAATAGTGGATACGACGAGTACCTACAACTTTCCAACGGGGATGGAAGAAGCGGGAACAGTTTTTATGGGTGCCGAAATGGAGTTTTTAAGATCACAAGAAAAGGTGTTGAAAGAGTTTGTGAAAAACATGTTGGGAGAAAAATACGACTCTAAAGTTGAAATACGTTATGGTATACCACACAAAGAGATATACGCATGTGCTCAAAAATGGGGAGCGGACCTTTTGATAATTGGAAGTCATGGAAAGGGAGGATGGATGTCAGATTTGCTATTTGGTTCAACGGCCGAAAAACTCTTAAAATTGTCAAAGTGTGACGTTATGATCGTGAAATCAGACGGGTCTAAAGATCATCAAACTCATTCTTCCAATTCTGGAGAGGTTGATGAATCGTGAGGGTTTTTTTCAAAACGTATGGGTGTCAAATGAACATACGAGATTCTGAGATCATGAAAGGGCTGCTCGTGAGAACTGGCCATGAAATTGTGGGTGAATTGCCCAAAGCGGATGTGGTGGTGATCAACACTTGTGCCGTTCGTGCAAAGTCGGAAAACAAAGCGTACAGTCTCATTGGAAGACTAAAGAAGCGTGGATTCAGGGTGGGGGTAACTGGATGCGTGGCCGAAATCGCATCGAGAAGTTTAAAAAACCTTGGAGCTGACTTTGTTATAGGCACACGTGCTTTAACTTCAATAGTTGATGCTGTTGAAGGTAAAATAGATCTTGATTTATCAGATCGTCTTTCAGAGATAGAAAAAATTGTCGACATGTTTGATAATACGTCAAGAATGTCTCAATTGGTTACGGTGAGAACTTCAAAACACCACGCTTGGGTCAACATCATATCTGGTTGCAACAAATTTTGCACATACTGTATCGTTCCCTATACCAGGGGAAGAGAAGTTTCAAGACCGATGAAAAATGTGATAAAAGAGGTGAAAGCTCTCTCTAAGTCTGGTTACAATCAGATAACGTTTTTGGGGCAAAACGTTGACTCTTACGGGAAAGACATGAATGATGGGACCACTTTGGCAGAATTGTTCCGCCAGGTTTATGATGTTGAAAATATAAAGAGATTCTGGTTCTTAACGTCTTATCCCTCAGATATAACGGATGAGCTCATAGAAGTCGTCGCCGAACGACCAAGAATATCGCGTAACTTTCACTTGCCAGCTCAATCCGGAAGTAACACCATTTTGAAACGCATGAACAGACAGTACACACGCGAAGAGTATCTCGAGCTAATTCAAAAAATAAGATCAAAGGTGGATGGAGCATCGATCGGTGGGGATATCATAGTGGGATTTCCGGGAGAAACTGATGAGGATTTTGAAGAAACTCTTTCACTTGTAAAAGAGGTTAAATACGTACGTCTCAACATTGCTCCTTATTCTCCAAGACGAGGTACCGTGGCTTCAAAACTTTACAACGATGATGTTTCCAAAGCTGTGAAAAAGAAAAGAATGGCCGTTTTGTCAAAAATACAACATGCAATCCAGCTCGAAATGAACGAGAGTTTTGTGGGAAAAACCGTCGACATAATTGTTGAAGGCAAAACAGGTGGAAAATCTTTTGGAAGGACTATTGATAACAGGATGATCTTCCTCGAGGGGGATATTCCTGAAGGAGAATGTGTGAAAGTCAAACTCAACCATGCCACTGCCGGCCCAATTTACGGTGAATTGGTGAGAAAGGTGGTGTCTGAGGTTGCCCAGTGAAATGACACCGATGATGGTTCAATATTCGAAGCTAAAAGAACAGTACAAAGACTGTGTACTACTTTTCAGAGTGGGGGATTTTTACGAAGCGTTTAACGAAGACGCCAAGTACATTTCCAACGCACTCAGCCTCGTTTTAACTCATCGTGGGGACAATCCAATGGCGGGCATACCGCATCACGCCTTGGACGTGTACTTAAAAAAGCTCGTTGAGCAGGGGAACAAAGTTGCGATATGCGATCAACTTGAGGATCCAAAGTTTGCCCGCGGACTTGTAAAAAGAGATGTGACACGTGTTGTAACGCCAGGCACTTTGATCACGGACAACGTCTTGACATCAGAAAACAATTACATTGCTGCCGTTTATAAAAACGTCGTTGCCATGGTTGATATTTCGACAGGAGATTTCATCGTTGAATCTTCTCTTGATGCAATAGACCGATACGAGCCCAAACACATCATTCATTCTGGTGAGCTATCTTCGCCTTCATTTCAAGTTGATGGAATTTTTGAAGAAAAAGTGGAAGATTGGTATTTCGATACGAAAAATTCCGTTCAAACCCTTGAAAAACACTTTGGAATCACTGATACGTCGTTTTTGGAACTGTCACGTGAAGAGGCTACAGCTTGCGCGGCCGTCTTGAAGTATTTGCAGATAACGCAAAAGAGAGTTTTGGAAAACCTGCGGCCACCGCTAAAATTCAGAAATGATTTGAGAATGTTTCTCGACGCCGATACCCTTTCTAATTTGGATGTTATTAACTCCAAAAGTGGCAGTTCACTTTATTCGCATATAAACAAGACAGTTACCCATATGGGGAGAAGAATGCTCAAGCGAGAAATTATCGCGCCTCTTCGAAACTTCGAAGAAATAACACGAAGGCACGAACTTGTAGAAAGACTTGTCAATGATCAGAAAAGTCTGAATTCGCTCAGAGGTGTGCTTTCTGGCATACACGATATCGAGCGCATAATTGCACGTGTTGCTTATCCTGCAGCGACTCCGTCTGATCTTGTGGCGTTACGGGAAAGCCTCGTTAGGTTTGAGATGGTGAACGATTGGATCAGAACCACGGGTATTTTTTCCGATATGATTCTTGAAGAAGTCATCGAGTTGAGAAAACTTTTACAACGTGCTCTGATGGATGAGCCAGTCGGTGAGGTGGGAAATGGGAAGGTTGTAGCGACGGGATTTTCACAAGAACTAGATGAAGCACGTTCCATGATTTCAGATGTTGATGAGTACCTCAAGAGATACCAAGAAGAAGTCAGAGCAAAACTTGGAACAAAGGTGAAGGTTGGGTACAGCAACGTTTTTGGGTATTACATCGATATTTCCAAAACTTATAAAGGTGACATCCCGCAGGAGTATACGAGAAAACAAACGTTGGTGAATTCTGAAAGGTACATAACACCCGAACTTTCAAAAATAGAGGAAAGAGTTCTTCATGCCAGTGAGAAAGTTCAGATTTTGGAAAATAAAATATTCAACGATATCTGTGAAAATATCATGAGCGAAAAGGAGAAATTACTTAAAAACGCACACAAGGTGGCCTTTATGGATATGATATCATCCTTTGCACGTTTGGCAATAGATGAAGATTACGTTCGTCCAATTTTTAAAGACTTCGTTCAACTTGTGGATAGCCGACATCCTATAGTGGAAAAACGTGTTTCGGAATTTGTTCCAAACGATATTGAGATGAATGAACACAAACGTTTTGTGATATTGACAGGACCCAACATGTCTGGAAAATCGACTTTTATACGGCAATTGGCACTCATTGCAATTATGGCTCAAATGGGATCTTTCGTGCCAGCCAAAACGGCGATTCTCAAGATATTCGATCGCGTTTTTACACGCATTGGTGCGCGTGACGATATTTCTTCTAACAGAAGTACATTTTTGGTTGAGATGTCAGAAGTGGCAACAATTTTGCACTCTGCAACAAAAGATTCTTTGATCGTGTTGGACGAAGTGGGAAGGGGAACGAGCACATTCGATGGTTTAAGTATAGCTTGGGCGGTTTCAGAGTATATCTCTCAAAATTTGAAAGCTTTTACAATTTTTGCAACCCATTACAACGAGTTATCCGAACTTGAAAAACTCTATTCCGGTATAGTAAATCTCACGATAAAGGTTGTGGAAAGCAACGATAAAGTTCTGTTCTTGCACAAAGTCATACCCGGAAGTGCTGATAAAAGTTACGGCATTGAAGTGGCAAGGATAGCCGGTGTTCCTCAAGAAGTGGTAAAGAGAGCCTATCAAGTTGCGAACGCACTCATTTCCACCAGTCAAATAAAGAAAGGTGTTCGCTTTCTCACGTCTGGGGAAGTGGAAGCGATCAAGCGAAAGCTCAAAAAAATTGGAAAAGATCAGTTGACGATTTTTCAAGAGAAAAAGAGGTGAAGAATCTTGAAAAAAATAGCAGTTATGACCAGTGGAGGCGACGCACCTGGTATGAATGCAGCTATTAGGGCAGTTGTGAGATATGCGGTGTCTAAAGGTGTGGAAGTGTACGGAATAATGAGGGGATACACGGGACTCATAGAAGAGGATTTCATCCAGTTGAGTTTTTCGGATGTTGGTGGAATCATGGAACGTGGAGGGACGATATTAAAAACGGCGAGGTGCGAGGAATTCAAAGTCGATCGTGGAAGAAAGCAAGCTTACAAAATCTTAAAAGATAGAGGCATAGATGGGCTCGTGGTTATAGGTGGTGATGGAAGTTTAACAGGAGCAGCTTTGATAGCCAGTGAGAGCGACGTCAAAGTTGTTGGAATTCCAGCAAGTATAGATAACGACATTCACGGAACGGATATGTGCATAGGAGTTGATACTTGTTTGAACACCGTTGTGGAAAACATACAAAAGCTCAAGGACACCGCTTCCTCACATGAAAGAGCGTTCATTGTTGAAACAATGGGTCGGAATTGTGGATACATTGCGCTTGTTTCTGGGATAACCACAGGGGCAGAAGCGATCGTCATACCAGAAGTAAAAGTCGACTTTCAAGCTTTGGCTGACAAGCTGTTGGCTGGTAGAAAACGCGGAAAGGTGAACAGCATAGTAGTTGTGGCAGAAGGTGCGGCAAGTGCGTACACGGTTGCAAGGCATCTTGAAAATCGCACCGGGTACGAAACTCGGGTTACCATTCTTGGTCATATTCAACGAGGGGGCTCACCAAGTGCATTTGACAGATTGTTGGCATGTCGTCTTGGGGCCAGCGCGACAAAAGCTTTGCTTGACGGTCAAAACGGTGTTATGCTTGGCCTTCAATCCGATGGGATCGTAGCTGTTGATTTGAACGAAGCCTTGCAAACAAAAAAAGAGCTCGATCTTAAATTATACGAACTTGCCAACATACTTTCGTGAGATGAGAGATATGAAAGAGAGAAAGACAAAAATAGTTTGCACTTTGGGACCTGCCACAACGGAAAAGCGTATGCTGGAGTCTCTTGTTAGAGCTGGGATGAACGTGGCGAGATTGAACATGTCTCACGGTACTCATGAAGAAAAAGCCGTTGTCATAAACGAACTTCGTGAGATAAGAAAAAGGCTTGGAATTCCGCTTGCCATAATGATCGACGTTGAAGGTCCCAAAATAAGGACCGGAAAGTTAAAACGCGACCAAGTTGAATTGAAAAAAGGCTCAACTCTTATTTTGACAACGGAAGAAATACTTGGAGACGAAAACAAGATATCCGTTGATTACAAAGGTCTGCCTGCTGACGTTGAGCCGGGTGATAAGATATTGATGAACGATGGTTTGATAGCTTTGAAGGTGCTTAAATCCACCGACAAAGAGATAAAGTGTGAAGTTCTCAATACCGGTACAATTACACATCACAGAGGATTGAACATACCTGGAGTCGATTTAAAAATACCTCCTTTTACTTCCAAAGACATGAAAGATCTTGAATTTGCCGCAAAAGTGAAGCCTGAATATATCGCTCAGTCATTTGTCAGAAAAGCAGATGACGTGTTAAAAGCGCGTGAGATTTTGAGAGAAAATGGCATGAAAGATGCGAAGATAATCTCAAAGATAGAGACGAAGCAAGCTTTGGAAAATCTCGAAGAGATCTTGAACGTTTCTGATGGTGCCATGGTGGCACGAGGGGATTTGGGAGTGGAAACCGATCCCGAGGACCTTCCAGTTGCTCAAAAAAGAATAATAAGCATGTGTAACGAACGTGCCATGCCCGTTATAACGGCCACACAAATGTTGGAATCCATGGTTAACAATCCGCGTCCCACCAGAGCCGAAATTACTGACGTGGCCAATGCCGTCTTGGA
>WFSH01000049.1 GCA_015486145.1 Mesoaciditogaceae bacterium | reverse complement strand
GTTAGTATGCAGCGTGCTCTGTTATGAGCATCTTGTATGGAACAAACGTCTGAATCAGTTTTGACAAGGCTTCAAAAAGATTACACTCACCGCTTGTAAAGCGGTACTAAAATGTCAAAGAATGTTGTTATTCAAAAATACTACCCACACGATCGTGAAGAGATCCAAAAATAAATGACATAGATAATTTTTTTTGCGAGATCTTGGGCAAAAACCATAAAATCGTGTTTAAGAATCAAGCCGATCAGTTTTTGTAGCCGTATATCCAAGCGAGATCATTTTTTTCGGGTCTAAAGCTTTTTCAACTGTCTCTTTAGAAACTCCAAATTCAACGAGAAGGTCTTTCACGCTTTCTCCGGTTTCCAACGACTTTTTAATTATCTCTGCCACTTTTCCATATCCCAAAATTGGTACAAAACACGTGGCAAGTGTTGCACTACGTTCAAGATTCATCAAACATTTCTCTTCATTTGCTTCTATTCCTTCGACACAATTCGTAAGAGCAGCAACAGCTTTGGTGAGTTCGTCAAAAGACTCGTAAAGCACCCATTGAATTAACGGTAGGAACGCGTTGAGCTCTAAATTACCAGATGAAACGGCAAAATTTACCGCAACGTCGTTGGAAATAACTCTCATAGCCAATTGCATGGCATATTCTGGCAAAACGGGATTCACTTTTCCCGGCATGATCGAGCTTCCAGGTTGAACGGCTTTTACACGTATTTCACCTATGCCTGAATTAGGTCCACTTGAAAGAATCCTTATATCGTTAGAGATTTTAAAAATGTTTGTCGCTAACGTTTTCAGGAGTCCATGCACTTCAGAAAAGACATCCGTATTTTGCGTGGCTTCTATGAGATTTTCAGATTTCACAAGTCCAATTTCTGTCCGCTCTGACAATTTTCTCGTCACCCTAAATGGAAAAACTTTTGGAGCATTTATGCCGGTACCTATCGCCGTACCACCAAGATTTACAAATCTAATTCTCTCTTCAACCTTGTACAAACGCCATCTATCTCTCGCGATCGCCTCCGCCCACGATCCAAACTCTTGACCCAAGGTCATCGGTACCGCATCTTGCAACTGGGTTCTTCCAACTTTCAAAATACCCGCAAATTCTCTCTCTTTTTTTTGAAGTGCGTCTTGCAGTTCAACAACCCCATCAACTAACTTTCTCAACAACCTTATAGCACCCACTTTTACGGCCGTTGGATACACATCATTCGTGGATTGAGAACGATTCACATGGTTGAGAGGATGTATCAAATACTCTCCCAGTTGACCGCCAACTATTTCAGTCGCACGGTTGGCAATTACTTCGTTAAAATTCATATTCACAGCCGTCCCCGCGCCACCACTTAAAGGATTTACGATGATCCACTCTCTCAGTTTCCCAATCTTTATCTCATCACATGCCGTTTTAATAGCTTTAGCCACACTTTTTGACAAAAGGCCAAGTTCAAAATTGACGTCAGCGCACGCCCATTTCACATCTGCCATCGCAGCTACAAACTCGGGATGAAGGTGTTTTGATGTCCCAAAATTTGAAATCGCCCTTGCAGTAAAAGCACCGTAATAGGCATTATCCGGAACCTCAACGGTTCCTAAACTGTCAGACTCTTTGCGCATTTTCTATTTCTTCGTACAATGCCTGAGCTTCCGGAAAAGGTTCAAGCACACGTGCCAAAATACCATGGAGATAAGATATTAAAACTCCGTAATTGACTATCGGAATTCCCATCTTCTTTGCCTCTTCAATTCTTCTCAACATCATCTTTCTCGTTATCACACATCCACCACAATGAATGATCAACTTGTACTGTTCCAAATTTTCTGGATATTCTCTTCCGGAGTGTACGAAAAATTTCACTTCCTTTCCAACGAAGTTGGTAAGCCACCTGGGAATCTTCACCCTGGCAATATCATCCACAAGCGTTCTGTGAGTACAAGCTTCACCAATGAGCACGTTGTCCCCGTCTTTAAGTTTTGTCACTGCCTTTAAACCGTTGACAAGTTCAAGCAGATCACCTTTGTGCCGCGCTTCAAGGATCGAGAACGTGGTCATCGGAATATCTTTCGGAACGTCCGCAACAACCCTCATAACTGCCTGGGAATCGGTTACAACCAATTTTGGCTTTTGTTTTAGAATTTCGAGTGCCCACCTGAGTTCTCTTTCCTTAACAACCACCGGTACTGCCTCAGCGTCAAGGCATTCTCTTATGGCTTCGACTTGCGGCATTATGAGTCTTCCTTTTGGCGCTCCAAGATCGATCGGAACAACGAGTACGACAACGTCTCCTCCATTAACGAGATCCTCAATCAATGGAGGCTCATAATCACTTTTCACCACCGATGCTATGGCCAATCTCAACTTGTCGATCGATTCTTTATCGTACTTTGAAACCACACAGTAAGAAAAATTTTTAGATTTCACGATATCGAGTAATTTTTGGTTCTCCCCAAGATCTGATTTTGTCAAAGCCACTATAAATGGTATGTCTTTGTCTTTTAACTCTTTCACCACTTTTTCCTCAAAATCTGTCCATTTCGAATCGACAACAAGGCAAGCAACGTCTGCCTTGTAAAGAACAGAGTTTGTCTTTGAAGTTCTAAGCGCCCCAAGATGGCCTTCATCATCAAGTCCGGCAGTATCCACCAACATAACAGGGCCTATTGGAGAAAGTTCCATTGATTTGTAAACCGGATCGGTTGTCGTTCCAGGCTTATCGGATACGATCGCGATTTCGGCTCCCACAAAAGCGTTAAACAAAGACGATTTTCCAGCGTTTCTTCTTCCCAAAAAGATCACGTGTTTTCTGTAAGATTCAGGGGTTTTCATACCAATTCCTCTTCTTTAAGAGATTTCATAACTGAGAATGAAAGTTTTTTTCCGCGTTTCAGCAACTCTTGAACGGTCTCGTAAAATTCAACCTTTCTTTTGTTGTCGTATATTCTGTACACCTGCCTGTATTTATCTGGTGTGAAGTTTACCATGATAACGTTACATCCAGCTTCGAAACCTTTGTATTGCAAGCCCGGGTCGAGTGTCCCCAAAGCCGTTGTGGTCGGTAGAAAAATCGTTGGAATGGCAAGACGCGTGCAAGCATACGCATTCAAAGTCACGTCGGCGCTTCCGGATGGGTAATTCTCCAAAGGAGTATTTTGAGTTGGAATAAACGGTCCAATCCCAGCCATCTTAACACCTATATCACGCATGAAAATAATATCATCGGCAATGTCACCGAGAGTTTGGCCTGGAAGGCCAATTATATCGCCACCACCTGCTATGTAGCCCAGCTTAACGAGTGCCTTCAAAAGCGATATTCTCACTTCGTAATCCGAACCATGAACGGATTTAAAGATGCGTGAATTTACGGTTTCTTGCTTCAGAAGGTACTTGGAGGCTCCAGCTTTTTTAAAAAGCTCGAGTTCTTTTGGCGTTCTTTCACCGATTGAAAGAGATACAGGCCTTCGTGTGTGATTTCTTATCTTCTTTATTATATCTATCAACACATCAGTCGTGTAAAATGGATCCTCACCCGATTGAAGTATGATCGTGTCTATTCCATGTTTGGCAGAATCTATTGCGACTTTTACGATTTCGTCAGGTCTCATCCTGTACCGCTTTATTTTGCAAGAAGCACCTATTCCACAGTAAGCACAATCCCGCTTACAATAATTTGAAAACTCTATTATTCCCTTTACGAATACAGTCTCTCCCACGTTATCATGACGTACCGCGTTTGCAAGTCTGAACAAAGCTTTCCTGTCAGGTGAGTCTTTGAGCCCCAAAAGATAAACAAATTCTCCTCTTGACAACGTGGTTCCCATAAGCACTTTCTCGGAAATCTTTTTCATGGCATCCGACACGTCATCACTTTTTAATATTCTCTCAGTTTCCTTGAAAGTCTCTGGGTTCAAATAATTTGCGTACACTGGCAGCGATCATCTCCCTGTCAAAATTTTCTCCTTCCACAAAGATCGCATATTTGCCAATTTTTGCGATCATGCGACTTGGTAAAAAGAGCTCTTTACCGGCTCCAACAACGTAAGACCATCTTCTTCCCATCTTTTCAGCGATCCATACTCTGATATTATACCTTTTTGCGATACTACTCAACTCAGAAGTAAAGATCTCTTTCTCCATTTTTTATCCTCTCATAGTAATTTTCAAGTTCTCCAACGACTTGTGGTGAAAAAACTTTGGGGGTTCTGGATTTTACTTCTCTCATTTCTTTCTTTATCAACGCTTCTCCCACTTTCTTGGTTTCCTCACTGGCAAAGTCATCAAGCCATTCCCTGAATGTAAGAATGGCGTTGAGTTTACAGAAATTCCCCTCCTTTCCAGTTTTTAGCAACTCCATTATATTCTTTCCCGTTCTTCCGCATCTGTACCCAGCTGTGCAAAAAGATGTGATATATCCCATTTCGGCAAGCTCCCTCACAACATCATCTAACTCTCTGTCATCTCCTATGAAAAATTGCTGTTTTGCAAGATCTTGCCCATCCGATCCGTTTATCTCTGAATAAGCACCTATTCCTATTTTCGTTGAAGCATCTGTTTGTGTACACATTGGCAACACTTCTCTTCTAATTCTTGCAGGTTCTCTGGCGGTTATGATCATACCGGTATACGGAATGGAAAGTCTTATCACCGCTATGAGTTTTTTGAAATCCTCATCGGAAACCTTGTATTGAGTCTTTTGAATGTACGGAGCGTTTTTTGCCGGCGTCAGTCGTGGAAATGATACGGTGTGTGGCCCTACTCCAAATTGCCTTTCAAGTTCTCTTGCATGATAGAGGAGTCCCATAACCTCAAATCTCCAATCGTACAAACCAAAAAGTGCGCCTATCGCCACATCATCGACATTTGCTTCAAAAGCTCTGTGCATGGCATAAGCTCTCCACTGATAGTTGGATTTCAGCGTGCCAAATGGATGAACCTGCTTGTACGTATCGTGATGATAAGTTTCCTGAAAAACCTGGTACGTCCCTATACCTACCTCCTTGAGCATGGCAAGATCCTCAACGGACATGGGAGCAGCGTTAACGTTGACACGTCTTATATCACCGTAACCGTTTTTCGTTTTTACCTTCACACTGTATATTGCCCTAATGGTGTCGGCAATGTAATTTGCATCCGAAAGTGGGTGTTCTCCATAAACCACTATCAGCCTCTTGTGTCCTATTTTCCCGGCCAACGCTTTGGTTTCATCTTTCACTTCGTCAAGTGTCAGCCTCCTTCTGACCTCCTCTTTGTTATCACGTCTAAATCCACAATAGAGACAGTTGTTCACACAATAATTACTGCAATAAAGTGGGGCAAACGTGACTATTCTGTTGTCGTAAACCTTCTTTTTGACTTCTGCGGCAGCTGCATAAATCTCTTCCCAAAGTTCGGGATCTTTGACGTTCAAAAGCGCCGCTGTTTCGTCTGGAGTGAGAGTTTGAATTTCAAAGGATTTTTTCACGATCTCCCTGATTTTGCGTGGATCCGGATTCTTCTCTCTTTCAATCTTCTCCCATATTTCCTCATCGTTTATGAAATCTTTATCTCCGTTCATATACTTTTTGTATTGTTCCTCCTTGATAACGTTGTTTACCCAAGATAAATCTGCGGTTTTCATCTTAAACACCTCTTTTTTAAAAATTGGTGAACGCCGTTTTTACGTTCACCTCTTCTATTTGACCTATCTTCCCAGTCATGGCACCAATCTCATCGGTGCTTCCATCAACCACAAGAGCTATGATGGAAATATTTCTCTCACGATATGGAATTCCAAGTCTTCCGACAATTATCTTTCCAAAACTATGAAAAATTTCACTCAATGTGCCATAGGCGCGATCGCGATTCTTTACTATAATCGCAACCACGCCGATACGTCTGTTCTTAATTTGGTTTGACATTTTTTCGCCTCCTCGATGTCAGGAAGTTCCCTCCATCTCAGAATCAACGTGAGCTAATTCATTCTGTTCCTGATAAAGCGGCCATCCTTTCAAGAACAGATGATTTTCTGTTGGTGTAAAAAGTATGAAGTAACTTTTTCGACTTCTCACTCAGAGGTTTACCATAAAATTCGGCATAAAGCTGTTTTATGGCTGGATTCTCATGAGATTTTCTCAACGTTGAAGCTTCATCAATTGAGTAAATAGCTTCAGCACGTTTTTTGAGCACATCGGGATCTATGGATTTGGGTTGGCCACCTCCACCAATGCACCCTCCATAACATGCCATGATCTCGACAAAATCGTAGTGAACTTCACCATTTTTGATTTTGTCAAGCAAATTCATGACGTTTTTCGTTCCATGGGCAATCGCGATCTTCACTTTTTTGCCGTCGAGTTCTACTTCAGCGTCTTTAACTCCGGTAAACCCACGGACATCTTGAAATTCCACTTTTGGCAAAGTTTTCCCGGTGGCAAGTTCGTACCCGGTTCTCAGAGCTGCTTCCATAACTCCACCAGTTACACCAAAAATAACAGCGGCTCCCGTAGAAAGCCCTAACGGATCGTCATAGTCCTCATCTGGAAGATCCAAGAACTTTATCTTATGATTTTTAATCATACGAGCAAGCTCGCGCGTGGTTATAACCTCATCGATCATTTGTACGCCGTCAATTGTGTGCTGTGGTCTGACAATCTCGTCTTTTTTCGCAGTGCACGGCATGACAGATACCATGTAAATGTTTTGCGGTTCAACACCTATTTTCTTTGCGAAATAAGTTTTGACCGTTGAAGCAAGCATTTCCTGAGGTGACTTTGCCGACGAAACGTTGGGAATGAACTCTGGATAATGCTTTTCTAAAAGGTTGATCCATCCAGGACAACACGAGGTAAACATTGGTGACGGGTGTTCGCCGTGTCCGCTTAATTGCTCCACCAGCTCACTTCCCTCTTCCATAATCGTCAAATCAGCCCCAAAATTGGTGTCAAAGACGTAGTCAAAACCAAGTCTTCTAAGTGCCGCGACCATTTTCCCCGTGGAAATGTGTCCTGGTTCCGTCCCGAATTCTTCACTTATTGCAACTCTCGTTGCCGGGGCAGTTTGAACGATCAAAACCTTTTCGTGTTTCCTGATCTCCCTCTCCACTTTTTTGTAGTCGGGTTCTTCCATGATCGCTCCAACGGGGCAAACCGCGCTGCATTGCCCACAAGCTATACAATCTGTGTACTTCATTGGAAGATCGTAAGCTGGAACCGGCAGCGACTCGGCACCTCTCTCCGAAAACGTGTATATCTGTAACCCTTGTATTTCCTCACAAACTCTAACACATCTTCCGCAATTTACACATTTGTTCAAGTCTCTGATTATCGCTGGGCTCGTGTTGTCTATCTCAACATTCCTCAACTCTTTGGTGTAGATGTCCTCGATGTCGTAGCGATCCACAAGATTCTGCAATTCGCACCTGCCATTCATTTCACAAGTCATGCAATCGTTTGGATGCCTGGACAAGATGAGAGACAGGTTCTGTCTCAAAGCCATTTCCACCCTTTCGGAATTCGTTTTCACCTTCATACCATCACGAACCTGAGTGGTGCATGCCGTCATCAACGTACGAGCACCTTCCACCTCTATCGCACAAACTCTACATGCTCCCACATCACTCAAAGCTGGATGGTGACACAAGGTCGGAACGTAAACTCCAGCTTCTTCGCATGCCTGAAGCACGGTACTGTCTTCTGAAACCTCATAAGGTTTATCGTTTATGAATATGGTCACTTCTCCCAAAGTTCTCCGCCTCCCTTGCTGATTCAAAAAATCGCCCTTCAAAGAAGTCAAATTTGTGATTTTATTCTCATTCGTCAAAATTATACAATAAAAATTCAAAAAAGGCAAATCTCGAAGTGGAAAACTTTTTAAAAAAGTCGTATTTTTTGGTAGAATTATGTGAGTAGAGGAGGAGCGATAATTTTGGAAGTCGGAAAATTCTGGACTTTCACCAAGGAATACACACTGATATCCATTGGAGATTTTGTGACCGCCGCGGGTGTGGTTTCGTTTCTCATGCCGTACAACATAGCGGCGGGTGGGGCAAGTGGTTTGGCAATAGTGCTTCACGGTTTGGTTAATTTGCCAGTTGGTGTATGGATGTACATCATAAACGGTGCATTGCTGGGACTTTCGCTTTTAATGGTTGGTGTGGATTTTAGCTTCAAAACCATATATTCCACTTTTTTGCTGTCTTTTTTGGTGGACTTTTTGAACAGATTCGTACATTTTCCCATCTACAACGGTGGAGATTTGATGTTGGCCACCATATTCGGGGACATCATAACGGCTTTTGGAATGGCTCTCGCATTTTCTCAAAATGGTAGCACAGGTGGAACGGATATAATTGCAAAATTCATGAACAAATTTTTTTCATTTCCTTTGGGGCAAGGAGTGCTTGCTGCCGATGTTTCCATAGGTATCCTCGCTGGATTCAAATTTGGTCTCAACATTGGTATGTATTCCATATTGGCAATCGTTCTAAACGGCTTGGCAATAGATTTCTTGATGCGAGGTATGGAAATGTCAAAACAAGTTACGATCGTATCTGAAAAAAGTGAAGAGATAGCCAAATATATAATGGAAAAACTCGAGCGTGGCGTTACCTACGTTCCAAGTGTGGGAGGATATACCGGAACCAATCAAAAGATGATAATCACAATAATAAGGCGTAGAGAAGTGTCAAATTTGTTACACCACATAAGAAAAACCGATCCCAAGGCATTCATAGTCGTTGGAGAAGTTGAAAAAGCGTACGGTGAAGGGTTTGGAGATATAAAAAAATTTTGAGGAGGTTTTTGTGAAGATCACGGCTCTTGTTGTTACTTACAACAGAATAGAATGGTTGAAAAAAAACGTGTCAGCCATCTTGTCACAAACGAGAAAACCCGATGAATTTATCATCGTGGACAATGCCAGTACCGATTCAACCTCAAAGTTCTTGTCAGTTCTTTCTTCAACTCACGACCATATTGTTGTGAAAAGATTAAATGAGAACATCGGCGGTTCTGGAGGTTTTTCCACGGGGCTCAAAACAGCGGTTGAACGTGGAGCAGATTGGGTCTGGATGATGGATGACGATGCATTGCCTTATCCAGATGCGTTAAAAGAAGTGGAATGGGCGATTTCAAAAGTTGGAAATGACGTTGGCGTTGTACTGAGTAAACTGGTTAAAAGTCCAAATATCATTCCCAAAAGGAAAATTTCAAACGCAAGGATCGGAACATTTGTCGGATTTACCGTAAGTGCCAATGTGGTCAAAAAAATTGGAGTACCAGATGCTGGCTTTTTCATATACGCTGATGATTACGAGTATTCCTTGCGTGTCAGGAAAAATGGGTTTAGAATGGTAAAAATCGCTTCAAGCCTGATAGAACACAGAGATTGGATCAAGCAAAAAAGGATCTTCAGATTTCCCTTTTCAAAACCGTCTATTCCTCCATGGAAAGTTTACTACATCTTCCGAAACACCATCAACGCCACACGAAACTCAAAACTGATCGGACTGGCGGTTAAGGGATATTTTTTCATAGATCAATACGTGTGGGGATATGTAAACCCATCTGCCAAACCTTATGCCTTGCAGGGATTCAAGGATGGATTGAACGGTGTTGAAGGAAAAACGGTAGATCCGAAGGATCCAAAATGGAAATAGAAGAAAAAAGTCACACCAATAAAAAACTTGTGAGAAATCTCGCAATTGCCCTCTTATCGAGTTTTTCCATCGTGGCCGTAATACTGATTTTCTCAAAGGGGGAAAATACCCTTACAAGGATATCGAAATTTCCGCTTTACGAATTGATTCTGGATTTTGCCATTTTCTCTCTCATATTCTTAATAGACTCAATTAGAACAATGGTTATATCGCACTTCCTTGGGGAAAAAGTGAACCTCAGAGTTGCTTTGAACAACTCCATTTTGGGTTACTTTTTCACGTACATCACCCCATTTTCAGCCGGTGGTCAACCCTATCAAATTTACCACTTGACAAAATGGGGAGTGAGTGCCGAAAATTCATCGGCGATCATATTAACCAGATGGAGCAACATGTTGATTTTTCTATCGTTTTCATCTCTCTTTTTGATGAAAAATTATCTTCCACTTGTTCAGTTTGGAATACCGTTGGTAAACCGTATTTTAGGAATTGTTATAGTTGTGAGCGTGGCTTTTTCTTTGGCAATGGTTACATTCTTCTTGATACCGACTGTGGGAATTGGGATCGTGAGGTGGATTAAAGATTTAAAGTTTGTGAAGTTCATGTTCAAACTTTTCAAAAAGGATTCCGAAGAAGTCTTGGAGAATTTTTCTGAAAGAATGAAAAAATTCTACAAATCCATGAGAATTATTTGGGCAAAAAAACCTTGGCTTGTGATCTTTGACGGATTCATGGGAGTACTCGATCTTTTTGTGCTGTATTACGTGCTTTACCGTTCCATAGAAATTTCTTCCGTGACAATCGCACCTTTCAGACTGTCTTTCTGGAATTTAAGTGCCATATACATTCTCATGTCATTCATCGTTTATTACGTTCCCACTCCGGGCTCTTCAGGCGGAATAGAAGGCGGATTCTACGCTGTTTTGTCGTCATACGGAAGCAAACCTGCCGTGATGACTGGCATTCTTATGTGGAGATTTACAACTTATTATTTACCTATACTCCTCGGTTTCGTTCTCATGATCTTTGAAGTGAGAAAAAATCCTAAATCTGCATCCTCATGATCTCACGGTAAGATTCAACGATTTTATTTCTAACTTCCGTTGTCAACTGGAGCATGATATCGGCTTTTTCTGCTGCTATTATAACCGAGTGGATGTCGGAAGTTTTCCCAGTTGCAAAGTCTGCGGCGGCTTGTTCCGCTTTTTTTGTCGTTGAGTTAACTTTCTCAATTGCACTTTCCAAAATGCCTTTAAAATTTGGCCCAGCTTTTCCCCCTTTACTCGTCTCAGGCAAAATTTGTTTTATGGGTTTTATCGGTTCTATAGGTGCAGTCACTCAAATCACCTCCCAATTTGCATTGCCGAGCTTGCCATAGCTTTGGCATCTCCTATTACAGTGGCGTTAGCCTCGTAAGTTCTTTGAGCTGAGATGAGATCAACCATCTCTCGCAACACATTAACATTTGGCATCTTTACGTAACCATTTTTCCCAGCATCGGGATTTGACGGATCGTAAACCTCACGAAATGGACTGTGATCTTGAACGATCTTAACAACTTCCACACCTCTTTGTACCAGTCCATGTGGTGTTTCAACAAAACGCTCGGCGAATATCGGTACTTCACGCCTGTAGGGACCACCTTGTTTTGTCTTCGTCGTGTCGGCATTTGCGATGTTGTTTGATATCACGTCGACTCTCAGTTGCTGAGCTGTCATGCCGGAAGCAGATGTATCTATGATGCTGAATATGGACACCCAAACATCACACTCCCTTCAAAACATCGGCATACCTTTTAAAATTCATAGAGGCAAGCCTTGTCAACACCTCATATTTTATCGTGTTTTCAGCCAAAAGTGCCATTTGAGTGTTAACATCAACGTTGTTTCCATCGTTACTTATAGAAGTGGAGTTATCTTTAATCACCTTAGCAGTTACGTATTTTGGATCTTTTGAATCACCGTGTACTTGCGCAATCACATAACTCGCTTTAAAATTAGGCGTGCTGGCATTTGCAATGTTGTTTGATATCACTTGTGCGTTAAGCGTTGCAACGTTCATAGCGCTTTCAAGAAGATTCACATTTTGAAACATCTTACCGCCTCCCAAGTTATTATTCTATGCTGTCTTCCGATCTTCCCAGACTCGCTTTCCATCAAATCTCAACATGATCGCTCTCACCTTTGGGTATTCAAGATAACGGTCGTTAGTCAGGATACAAGAAGGCCCGAGGGTGGCAATTTCAAGTATTCTTTCATCGGCAGGAGAATGGAAAGAAATTCTCGGATCTTTTAAAAATCTGTTTTTAAAAGTTGCTACTTGAGAGCCCCTGAGTTTGTAAATAAAATTCGCATCAAAGACTATTCTGAACGGCCACGGAACTTTTTTCATCTTCCCAATCAACTTGAAAGCCAAAAAGATGTTCTCGAGATCGGGGTAAAGAGATTTCACCATGGCCACATTGCTTCCATCCACAACAAGTTTGGTGTTCATCGGCTTTAGAAGCACACCTTTGACATAAGGATCGTTTATCGAATTGGAAACTTTTTCTTTGTCTAAAGGGAGGAGCCGGTCGTAAATGTCCCTGAAATCTTTTACCGTTTTTTCATTCAAAGAAAGAAAGTCAACATCTTTTACCATAGAGATCAATTCAAAAACCACGGAGCTGTCCGACATCAACTCATCTCTTTTACCAAAAAGCACCAAATAAAGATCGAGAAAATCATCCGCATACTCTGAATGATCTTTGAGAAATTTTCTCCATCCCTTGATGAATTTTAAGTAATTATCCGTTTGGATACCTTCACCTTTCGATATCTCCACAGTTCCTTTATCCATCGGGAAATACATTTGTGGATTTAACACCATGGCAATTACGCTTAATTCTGATAAAGGAATGCCACTTTTCTTCGAAAGTTCTTCCACATTGACAACGTTAAAATCCATATCAATCGTTTTGGATATTTCACCAAGTCCAGGCTGAATCATATCAAGGGCAACTTGAAGTTTTTTTTTAGTCCAACCGCCTTCTGAATATCTTCTTATAATTCCGGCGAGATGCAAAAGATTCTCTCCTTCTTCTGTCATAAGCCTTTTTAAATAAAGTGAAAGTGTTTTGCTCATGATTTTTACTCCAACAAAGCATCGACAAAATCAAAGGCGTTGAAATCTCTAAGATCCTCTATTTTCTCACCAACGCCGATGAGTTTTACCGGTATTCCAAGTTCCTTTTTTATCGAAAAGATCATCCCGCCTTTCGCGGTTCCGTCAAGTTTGGTAAGAGCTATACCTGTAACACCAACACTTTTATCAAAAATACGCGCTTGCTGTATGGCATTTTGTCCTATAGTGGCATCGAGGACCAACAGAGTTTCTGCGGGTTGTTCGGGCAACAATTTTTTGATAACTTTGTGTATTTTTTCCAACTCTCTCATAAGATTATCCTTTGTGTGTAAACGGCCAGCAGTATCAACGATAACGAGATCGAGATCATTTGACATGGCATGCTTTACCGCATCGTAAGCAACGGCACCCACATCAGCTCCCATTTGATGAGCTATTACGGGCACATCTGCACGTTTCCCCCACTCTTTGAGTTGTTCAATCGCCGCAGCCCTAAAGGTATCGGCAGCTCCTAAAACAACACGTTTACCATCTTTTTTGAAACGCCACGCGAGCTTCCCAGCCGTCGTGGTCTTACCCGATCCATTTACTCCAACAAGAGTGTAAACGGTTGGAGGGGTTGGTGAAAAGTTCAGATGTTCATCAACTCCCAAAAGTTCGATAAGAGTATTTCTTAAAAGTTCCACGGGATCACTTTTACTCTTTCTCAAACTTTCAACGATGTACTCGGATGTTTCGGGACCAACGTCTGAAAGTAAAAGCAGTTCTTGAATTTCTTCCAATTTCTCAGATGTTGCTCCACCTTTGAGTATGGAAATGGCACGTCCTAAAAATCCTTGTTTGGTTTTCTTCAAACCCTTTCTCAAAAAATCAAACATCGCCACCGTTATCCTCCGCAAAAGCTCTCATTCCCTCATCCGTGCTGAGCACGATCAAAGTTTCATCGTCAGAAATCGTCGTATCCGCCGAGGGAAAACTTATCGTGTTTTCTTTCTTTGTTAGCATTATCGTCATTTCATATCGCTTGTTGAGTTGAAGGTCTTTCAAACTCTTTCCGTTAAAAGATTTTGGAGCCTTGATCTCGTATATTTTGTAGTTACCCGCAACAGGCGCTCTATCCACCACATTTGGCATGGAAAGCTTGTTTGCCAAATTTATTGCCATTTCCTTTTCAGGATAAACCACTACATCCACGCCTATTTTTTCCAAAACCCTTCCGTGAAGTTCGTTACTCGCCCTTGCAACTATTTTTGGAATTTTCATGTCTTTGAGTATTAAACTTATAAGAATTGACGCTTGAACGTCTTTTCCACCCACACTCACGATGGAAACATCAAAATTTTTGACTCCAAGGGCATTCAAAGCTTCCTGTGAAGTTGCATCCGCTTTAACTACATACGTTAATTCAGAAGAGAGATTTTGTACCACTTCTTCCGAATTGTCAATGGCCAACACTTCCTTTCCTATATCTTGAAGCGCTTTGGCTATGTTTTTCCCAAATTCACCCAATCCGATCACAACGTATTGATTTGCCATAAAAATCCTCCTTGTTACCCTATCATGATGTCTTCATTTGGATAAGAGTAGTGAGTTATCCTTCGTTTTAAGAAAATTGCAAAAACCGTGACGATTCCCATCCTTCCAACGTACATCATGAGCACTATTATGAATTTCCCAGCGCTACTCAACGAAGACGAAACTCCCAAATCGAGACCCACGGTACCAAAGGCGCTGAATACCTCAAACAACAGGGACTTAAACGCCATATTCGGATCTGTGAGAGTCAACATAAAGAGGCCCGACAGGATCGTAAAAAGACTCAAGAAAAACACCGACACGCTTTTTCGGAATGACGAGTGGGAGATCCGCTTTCCCAAAAAGCCAAACTCGTCTTTGCCACGAAAAAAGCCAACCGTTCTCAAAAGAATCGTGGCAAATGTCGTCGTCTTTATTCCGCCGGCCGTTGAACCTGGGGAACCACCAATGAACATCAAAACGATTATAACCAATTGAGAAGCCACCGGCAAATGTGAAATTGGATATGTGTCAAAACCAGCTGTTCTTGGCGTTACCGCCTGAAAAAGACTTATCCACGCTATCGTGCCAACTCCCATTTTGGTGTGCAAATACGAGTAATTTACAGCCATGAGTATTGCAAACCCTGAAACGATCAAAAAGGCGGTCGTTGACAACACCACTTTGGTCGTCAAAGAAAATTTTTTCCACCTTGGTCTGTTGTTGAAATCGATCTCTGAAAGCACGACAAAACCCAAGCCACCCAAAACTATCAAAGCCATGATCGTGATGTTTATCAAAGGATCGTTTGTGAAATTTTCCAAGTTATTCGAAAAAAGTGAAAACCCAGCGTTACAAAATGCCGATACGGAATGGAAGATCGATTGCCACAACGCATACCAAGGGCGATGTGGAAAGTACTGATAAAATTTAAAAAAGAGTATCATTGCTCCGGCTGATTCGATCAAAAACGTGTATCTCACCACGGCCACCAACAATCTTATAATTCCACCGTAGCGATTAACATTCAGGGTACTGGCCACTATTATTCTGTCTCGAAGAGTAATACGCCTTCCCGAAAGCACGGCAAAGAAAGTCGTAAGTGTCATAACCCCGAGGCCACCTATTTGTATGAGCATCAATATAACCAGCTGGCCCCAAAAGGTGAAAGCGTGTGGAGTGTCCACCACTATCAATCCCGTTACACACGCCGCAGACGTTGATGTGAACAAGGCATTGATCGCTGTTATACCGTGCGTGGTAAAGTCCGGTGTCATAAGCAACAACGTACCAGTTACAATTAAAATTGCGAAAGTTCCGAGTAAAAGGTACTCCGGAGTTATTCTGTTCAGAAAATCGAGAATTTTATTCATACCACTTAAAGTATCACGGCTTGTAAGTGTTCAGCATCTTTTTCGCCGTTTCAAGTACTTTGTCGTATTTAGCCTCAAGTTGAACTTTCACCACGTCTTTTGAATTTCTCAACTTTATCTCGATTTCTCCGTTTTTTATGGATTTTCCAACCGTTATTCTAATGGGAATGCCTATTAAATCTGCATCTTTGAACTTAAATCCAGCGGATACTTCCCGATCATCAAGAATCACGTCCATTCCATTTGCCAACAACTTTTCATAAATGTCATTCCCGATTTTCAACTGTTTTGAGTCGGTGACATTGACCACGGTAACCACCACTTCAAAAGGTGCAATACTTTTTGGCCACACTATGCCGTTTTCATCGTAAAATTGCTCCACTACAGCCGCCATTGTCCGACTCACTCCCCAACCATAACATCCCATTATAAACGGCTTTGGGGAACCATTGGAATCAACATAAAACGCGTTCAACTTTTCCGAGTACTTTGTCCCGAGTTTGAATATCTGCCCCACTTCTATTCCCCTTTTCATCTTTAAAGGGTGAGCACACTTGGGACAAAGATCCCCCTCTGTAACGGTTTTTACATCTATCCAAGCTGAAACTTTAAAATCCCTACCGTGGTTGACATTCACATAATGAAATCCCTCTTTCATACCTCCAACCACGTAATTTCGCATGTTTTTAACGGACAAATCGGCAAATACAGGATATCCCACGTTCACAGGTCCAAGAAATCCAACGGGGATTTTCATGGAAGACAATATCTCTTCGGCGGAAGCCCTTCTAAGAGTTTGATCGGCAAAATATGCCCTCAGCTTAGATTCCTTCACCTCAAGGTCCCCGCGTATTAAAACCATGATGATTCCATTTCTCCCGTTGTACACCATGGATTTGACGATTTTTTCTTTGGGAACGTTGAGAAATTTGGCCACATCTTCCACCGTTTTCGTGCCCGGTGTTTTTACAAGTTCAAGTTCTTTCAACTCTTCTTTGGACTCCGGATAGTTTGGTTTATATTCAGCTTTTTCATCAGTCGCGGCATACCCGCATTTTTCACAGAAGAGTATATTGGACTCCCCATTTTTTGCTATAACGGTAAACTCATGGGAATTATTCCCACCTATTGCGCCTGTATCGGCCTCAACTGCAAAGTATTTCAGGCCCATGCGTTCACATATTTTAGAATAGGCGCCGTACATATCTTCGTAAGTTTCATCAAGAGATTTGTCACTTGCATGAAAACTGTACGCATCTTTCATTATAAATTCTCTTGCTCTTAGGAGACCGAACCTTGGTCTTATCTCGTCACGATATTTTGTGTTTATTTGATAAAGGATCACCGGCAGCTGTTTGTACGATCTCAATTCACCTTTGACAAGTGTTGTGATCATCTCTTCATGAGTTGGACCAAGTGTGAATTCACGCTTGTTGCGATCCTTGAATTTAACCATTTCCGGTCCATAATCTTCCCATCTTCCGGTGATTTTCCAGATCTCTGCAGGTTGCATTATGGGCATCAGCAGCTCCATACATCCAATGGCATTCATTTCTTCGCGAACGATACGCGTTATTTTTTCGAGAACCTTGAAGCCCAACGGTAAATACGAATAAACTCCTGCCGCCGTTTTTTTTATAAAACCACCACGTATTAACAATTCTTGACTTTTTACATCTGCGTCTGAAGGAGGTTCTTTAAGTGTTGGAGCGTAAAGTTTTGACCAGCGCAAAGTCATTACCTCCTTTAACTTAATTCTTTTTCGATTTTTTCGGCTATAGAATCCATGACGCTGAAAAATTCAGTATCGGTAATCGACAACAGCTCTCCGTCATCAGCTGCCTCTTCGACTTTAGGTTCAAACGGAACAACACCCAAAGAAGGCACACCCAACTGATCTTCGATCGCTTTAGGGTCCATTTTCCCAAAGGGATAGGATTTCCCACCACACTTGTCACAGATAAAATATCCCATGTTCTCAACAAACCCTGTAACATTTATGCCAACTTGTTTAAAAAAACTCACGGTGCGCAACGCATCGGCCACGGCTAAACGATTTGGCGTTGTTATTATCACCGCACCATCCACGTCCATGTTCTGCTTTATCGTCAAAGCCGCATCCCCCGTACCGGGTGGTAAATCTACCACAAAGTAGTCCATCACTGGCCAGTCTGTAAATTGAAGGAGTTCAACGATCGCTTTGGTGATCATGGCACCTTTCCATATAACCGGTGTTTCCGGATCGACAACGTAACCAAGTGACATCGAAAAAATTCCATTTTTCTCATTTGGAATTATTTTGTTTTTCTCTTTGTCCGCACCTGCACGCTCGTTCACTCCAAGCATTCTTGGAATATCTGGTCCATGCATATCCGCATCGAATATTCCCACTCTGTGTCCCCTCAATTTAAGGGCAATTGTTAAGGAAACTGAAAAGGTGCTCTTCCCAACCCCACCTTTTGCGCTTAAAATCGCAATTCGTTTTTTGGCACTCTGGACATAGTGCTTTTGCTCCACTTTGCTTCCTTTTTCTTGCACGGTCGATATTTTCACATCCACACCTTTTTCTCCAAACCTTGCCCTTATCTCATCAAAAATAATTTTGCGCTTGTTGGCATCGGCGGTACCGAGATTCAAAAGTACCTCCACAACGTTGTTTTCAACCTCAACGGATTTGACAACCTTAAAGTCAGTCAAGCTCTTCGAATATCCTGGATACCTTATAGCAGAAAGTATCTTCATCGCTTCTTCTTTATCCACAAAGATCACATCCTTTTTGTTTGGCTTTTTACATCATCATTCAACGATAACATGCTTCTCTGATTCGTCAAGATGTTTCAAAAAATCACGCTTAAAAGACGAAAAATTGCCTTCACGTATCGCATTCCTCGAATTTCGCATGAGCTCATGTAAAAAATACATGTTGTGATACGTTGCGAGTATCATGCCCGTGGATTCTCCGCGCTTTATCAAGTGATGAATGTAGCCTCTTGAGTAATTTTGACACACTTCACACTTACATTCCGGATCAAGCGGGGATTTGTCAAAAGCGTAAGCGGAAGCCCGAATGTTGATTTTCCCTCGAGATGTGTACACCGCTCCATGGCGAGCCATGCGAGTTGGAAGCACACAGTCCATCATGTCAACACCACGCTCAACGGCCTCGAGCATGAGTTTGGGATCACCAACTCCCATGAGGTAACGCGGCTTGTTTGCAGGCATGAGGGGCATTACGACATCCAACATTTTCAAGGTCGTTTCAAGATCCTCACCGACGCTCAAACCACCTATTGCAAAACCTTCAAATGGCATAGAAGTTATTTCGTTGGTGCTGATCACTCTCGTTTCCTTGAAAAATCCTCCCTGTGTTATACCAAACAGTGCTTGATCTTTCCTCGTGTGAAACTCAAGCGCACGTTTTGCCCAATCCGACGTACGTTTTAGGGATGTTTCAGTCTCTTTCATATCATTTCCAGGTGCAAGACATTCGTCTAAAACCATTGCAATGTCAGAACCGATCACCTCTTGAATTTCCACAACTTTTTCGGGAGTGAATCTGTGAATCGTTCCATCAAGTGGCGCTTTGAAAGTGACACCATCGTTATCTACCTTAACATGCTTAGACAAGCTGAAAATTTGGTATCCACCACTGTCCGTCAATATTGGAATGTCCCAAGATGAAAAATTATGCAATCCCCCGAAAGACTTGATAACATCCAGTCCAGGTCTGATGTAAAGATGAAAAGCATTCGCAAGCACTATCTGGGTACCGGCACGTTTTGCACACTCGCGAGGACACATTTTCACAGCTCCATTGGTTCCCACTGGCATAAATACAGGAGTTTCAACCACCCCGTGCGGAAGAACAAGTTTCCCAACTCTGGCGGCGTTATCCACTTTTAAGAGCTCAAATTGCACTCCGAGTCCTCCCTGCTTTTCAAAAAATCACCAAAACTCAAGAGCAAAATTTTTCCATCCATCGCTTGAAGTTTCAGCATTTTATGAAATATGTTAACCTCAGATACAATGTACTCGGCATTTTTGTACTTTATTTTTTGCCCAGCATCTGGTATATCTTTGAGTATCTCAAGATACGTGTCATTCTCGTATGCCAAACAGCAAAGCAATCTGCCACATGCACCGGATATCTTTGCCGGATTTATCATCAGTTGTTGAACTTTTGCATATTTAAGGGTTATGCTTTTAAAATCTCTCTCGAACCTTGAACAGCACGTTTGCATACCGCACATACCTATTCCTCCAACCAACTTTGCCGCATCTCTTATACCAATCTGTCTGAGTTCTAT
>WFSH01000048.1 GCA_015486145.1 Mesoaciditogaceae bacterium | reverse complement strand
AACTCGAAATATAAAAAGGTTTCTCTACAGAAAGGCTCAAAAGTCTTTGTCCGTTCTTGGAGGATTTTCGATTGCCACTTTTTTTCACTACTCTTTCCTCAAAGAATACGAGATCATGGACATAACAACCATCACTGAAGGTGTTAGGTACAGCATGAACCCCGATGAAATTAAAGGTTACTTGATAAGACAGATTTGAGGTGATTTCATGGCTGTAACGAAAATGGAAAACGTAACACTCGCCTTTTCTAAAGATGAAATGGAGAAAGTTCATTTAAATCTCATTTCTTCTAATGCGTTCGAACCGATACCTTTTCAGGAAATTATAGACGATGAGGTCTCTGAACAGCTCATTCATGGCGAAAATGAAAATCCTTATCAAGAATTGTACAATGAAATGGCAAACTTTTTAAAAATCACCGGGTATAAACCTGTTTTTGATGAAGAACGCGTGGAACCCGAGGAGAATTTTGACGTTAAATCCGCGATCGCAAGATTTCGCCTTATGAATGAAGGGGTAAGGGCCTTTTTCGACAAAAATAACGAGCTCACAAAAAAACTTGAAGATTACAACAAAGTGCTTTTCCACGTTAAAGTCCTGGCAAATTTAAACCTTGAGCTTGAAAACCTTGCCGAAATTAGAAGGATAAAGCTGATCTTTGGTAGGGTACCGGTGAGACATTACGAAACTCTGGTAGAATCTTCATTAAAAGTTCCAATAATAATCTTAGAGGTAAACAGAGATAAGGACAACTCATGGATTTTCGTTTTCACCACACCTGATTTCATGGATGAAGCTCGCAAAATTCTTCGTTCCGCTTATTTTGAAGAGGATAAATTGCCCGTTGATTATCGGGGAACTCCTTGCGAAGTTAAAGAAAGAATAGAATCTTTGATAGAAATTACCAAATTATCCATAAATGAAAATAACAGTGCTATAAAGAAAGTTTTGTATGCCAGTAAAGAATTCATAGACAAGGTCTACTCCACTGTTCTGGCGCACAAAAGAATTTACGACCTTGCGAATTTTGACGATGCCACACCAGAAAGAAAACTTTATTTTGTGAGTGGATGGATGCCCAAAGAAGAAGTTAAAAATTTTGGAAAGAAACTGGACGGAAATGTTTTAATGATCGACAAGCCCGCGGAATCATTCAGCAAAGATAAAAAATTGGAAGTTCCAGTGAAGCTCAAAAACAAAGGATTCCTCTTTGAAGGTTACGAATTTATAACTCAAATGTTTGGAACGCCAAATTACAGAGAGATAGATCCCACCCCATACGTTACAGCCTTTTTCATATTCATGTACGGCTTCATGCTTGGTGATGTTGCTCACGGGGCGATACTCTTTCTTTTTGGATACCTCATGCACAAAAAAGGTTCTAAAAAATTCGGCGTAGTTATGATGAGCGCGGCGTTGTCTTCCGTATTCTTCGGTTTCATGTATGGTTCTGTTTTTGGCTTTGAAAATTGGATACCAGCTTTGTGGTTAAGGCCCATCATACAGATAAATCAACTTCTCGTTGTTTCGATATATTTTGGAATAGGCATGTTGAGTTTTGGTATGATCTTAAATATCGTCAATGGATTCAGGCAAAAAGATTGGGAAAAGGCAATTTTTAGTGCCGAAGGTATAGCCGGATTGGCTTTTTATTGGCCATCAGTCGCAGCCGTTTCTTTTTACTTCATCGACGGCAAAATACCGTTCAACGGTATTGCGCTGTCGGTTATTCTGATCGTTTCTCTAATAGCGATGTTTTTCAAAAAAATTCTTGGCCAGTTGGTTTCGCGTCAAAAGCCCTCTCTACCAAATGGTTTTTGGGTTGAAGCGGGCTTTGGAATGTTCGAAACACTTATTTCCTTTTTAAGCAATGCCATATCGTATGTAAGACTTGCGGCGTTCGCTTTGACACACGAAGCTTTGTTTCTCGCTTTTTGGGTGATGACGTTGATGGTGTTACCGGCCCCCGGAGGCGGTGTATGGGCTGTGATCATATTCATCCTTGGTCAATTTATGCTCGTTGGCCTTGAAGGATTGGTCGTTTTCATCCAGGATCTCAGACTTGTGTACTACGAATTTTTCACCAAATTTTTTGAAGCTAGTGGAAAAGATTTTCATCCATTCCTTTTCTTGGAGGGTGATGTTAAATGACAGTTTTTCAGCTCCTTGTTTTTCTGGTTTTTTTGGCGATGCTGGTATCTTTCTTGATTTTTAGGGGAAACATGTTGAGATCACGAAAGAAACGCAAACGCGAAAATCCGGATGTGAGATTGATCAAATATACGGCTCTTGGTGGAAATGTCATCATAGGGCTTGCTCTTCTCGCACTATTTCTCACTCCAGACAAAGCGGTAGCCGCCGTCGTGAATTCTCCATTATCAACATCGTTCAAATCCGCAGGACTGGGATTCATTGGGGCAGGACTTTCAACGGGCTTGGCCTCTATTGGCGCTGGCTGGGGAACTGGAATAGTTGGCAGTACCTCGATAAAAGTGGGACGCCTAAACAGTGGGATGCTTGGAAAGTCTATGATATTTGCAGGGCTTGCAAATGGAGTGGCAACTTATGGACTCATAATTTCTATTCTCATTCTCAGCAAAATTTAAGAAAGTTTGGTGATCGGCATGTCTCTGGTATTCTTCGGTATTTTCAGCACTCTTACATTAACCGTACTTATGTTGGAAGCTGTTCTGAACAAGAAACTTTTAGTTGAGAAACGTTATGTAAAAAAGCTGAAGGCAATTATCATGTCAAATTTCGGGATCATTGGTGTTTTGATGTTATTTGGATTAACTTTAGCTCTTCCTGACAAAACGATGGCAGTTACCGTTGGGGGGAGCGGACTGAGTAAAATGGCAACTTCGTTGATAAATCCAGGTACCGGTTACATAGGTGCAGGACTTTCAACGGGTCTTGCATCACTTGGCGCAGGTGTTGGAACTGGAATAGTGGGTGCCAAGTCGATAAACATTTTAAAATTGAATCCCAAAATGCTCGGAAAATCCATGATATTTGCGGGGCTTGCAAATGGAGTGGCAACCTACGGTCTCATAATATCTATTCTTATAATGAGTAAGGTTTAAAAAGGGAGGGATTTTTATATGTTTGTCTGGTTCGTATTAATGTCTTTGGTTGTATTCACCACCATAGTTCTTGGAATAATTTTCAACAACAGGAAAGTTATGGAACACGTGAGTTCCCCTGAAAAAATTGGGAAGAGAACGTTGGGAATCAACATGGTTTCCCTGTTTAGCTTCATTACATTTGCGATCCTTTCTTTGATCCCCGATGGACACGCTTTAGCAGCCACCACATCGGCGGCAACCTCCGCGGTATCCAATATCAACCCCGGACTTGGATACATAGGAGCTGGTCTTTCGACTGGGTTAGCCGCAATGGGAGCTGGGATTGGTGTTGGAATTGCCGGAGCATCGGGAATAGGAGCCATAAGTGAACAACCCGATATGTTGGGGCGAACGCTCATATATGTGGGGCTTGCTGAAGGTGTTGCCATATACGGTTTGATCATATCCATAATGATTTTTGGAAGGGTTTGACCACGATGAAGTTCTTTCTCATCAGTGACAACATAGACACCCAAATAGGAATGAGATTGGTTGGTGTTAAAGGGGTCGTTGTTCATGAGAAGGAAGAAGTTCTTTCTTTGCTAAATGAGGTCGAACGGAGAAAAGATGTTGGAATAATTCTCATGACGGAAAAAATAGCAGCGCTTGTTCCCGCAGCCGTACATCGTTTGAGAACATCCAAATCACTCCCGCTTTTAACGATCATTCCAGACAGACACGGTACGCAAAGACCTAAAGATTTTATCACCCGTTATGTCCGGGAAGCAATAGGAGTGAAAGTGAAATGAACGTTGAAAAAAAATTGGGATCTTTGAAAGAATATGTCAGATCCAGGGCAAATATTGACGCTGAGAATATTTTGAAAGACGCAAAAAAGCGCGCGGAAGAAATAAAAAAGGATTACGCCGTTAAAGCGGAAAGCCACTACAATGAAATAGTTGAAAAAGCGAAAAGAGACGCCGAGTTGTTGCTACGCCGTGAGGTGTCTCAGGCCTCTGCAAAGTGTTCGAAAATGCTCATGGATGCTCGCAATGAGATTTTAAGAAGTGCCATCGATGAATTGAGAGAAAAGTTGAATAAAATTACCGAAAGCAAAGAATATACGGATTTTCTCAAAAGGACGCTTGTTGAAGCGATCAAAATTCTCGGTGAAAAAAAAGTGGTTGTAAAAGTCAGAAAAAAAGATAAAGTCCTGGTCAAAAAGATCCTCACGGCACTTGAGGATGAAATGAAAAATGTGGAGATTAAACTTTCAAAAGAAGATGTAGCTATAGCTGGGGGAGTAATAGTAGAAACAGAAGACGGTCGTATGATCATTGAAAACACACTTGAGAATAAATTCGAAGAAATCAAAGAACGATTTTCTTCCGCATTATTTTCAAAACTTAAATCATGACAGGTGATGCGATGTGAACAAAAAATCGGGTAAGATTTACATGATAAACGGTCCCGTCGTTAAAGCCAGAGAGATGACAGGGGTAATGATGCACGAAGTGGTAAAAGTTGGAAAACTGAAATTGACTGGAGAGGTTATAGTACTTGAAGGAGATACGGCAACCATTCAGGTTTACGAAGAAACTTCTGGGCTCAAACCAGGTGAACCAGTGGAAATGAGTGGTGAGCTCTTGTCAGTTATGCTCGGTCCGGGTTTGGTTGGAAGTGTCTTTGATGGAATACAGAGGCCATTGGAAGTTTTGAGATCGAAGTCCGGGGATTTTCTTCAAAGGGGAGTTACCGCCGAACCACTTGATTTTGAAAAACAATGGGATGTTGAAGTTTTGGTAAACGAAGGGGACCAGATCGAAGAAGGTCAGGTTGTGGCAAAAGTGAAAGAAACCTCGGCAGTTGAACATCGAATTATGGTTCCTCCTCATATTTCAGGAAAGGTTACGAAAGTTAAAAAACCTGGAAAGTACAAACTTGATACCGTCTTGATGGTGGTCGAATCCGAAAGCGGAAAACATGAGATCAAGCTTTACCAAAATTGGCCTGTCCGCGTTCCCAGGCCTTACAAAGAAAGGTTGGCTCCATCAGAACCACTTGTAACGGGACAGAGAGTCATAGATACTTTTTTCCCAATAAGCAAGGGTGGAGCCGCTGCAATACCTGGAGGGTTTGGAACGGGCAAAACCGTCACGCAGCATCAACTTGCCAAGTGGGCTGATGCAGACATTATACTGTACATTGGTTGTGGAGAACGTGGTAATGAAATGACGGAAGTTCTTGAGGAATTTCCAAAATTAACAGATCCACGAAGCGGGAAGCCTTTGATGGAGCGCACAATTCTCATCGCCAACACCTCTAACATGCCAGTTTCAGCTCGAGAGGCTTCAATATACACGGGAGTAACAATAGCTGAATACTTCAGAGATATGGGATACAATGTGGCTCTCATGGCAGATTCTACTTCAAGATGGGCAGAGGCACTTAGAGAAATTTCGGGGCGTCTTGAAGAAATGCCAGCAGAAGAAGGGTTTCCTCCTTATCTCTCTTCAAGAATAGCCGAGTTTTACGAACGGGCCGGGAGGGTTAAAATCCTTGGCCCCGAAGACAAAAACGGTTCGATTTCTATTATCGGAGCCGTTTCACCTCCAGGAGGAGATTTTTCAGAACCAGTTACGACTCATACCAAAAGGTTTGTGAGGTGTTTCTGGGCACTTGATAAATCTTTGGCAAATGCCAGACATTATCCATCAATAAGTTGGTTGGATAGTTACAGTGAATACACAACAGAACTTGTCGATTGGTTTGCACAAAATGTCAACACAGATTTTTCAAAATTGAGTAAACGTGCCATGAGTCTTCTCAGTGAAGACAACAACCTTCAGCAGATCATAAAACTCGTTGGAGAAGATGTTCTCCCGGACGATCAAAAGCTCATCGTTCGTGTGGCAAACATTTTAAAAGTGGGATATTTGCAGCAAAGTGCTTTTAGCGAAGTGGATGCCTTTTGCGATATGCACAAACAGTATGAAATGTTGAGAATCATACTCATGTATTACGATCGTGCCAGCAGCTTAATTTCAAAGGGCGTGGCCATATCCGAAGTTCTTGAAGAAAAGATCGTAAACACTTTGATGAGGATGAAAGAAAGTGTTCCAAACGAGAAGCTCGATCAATTCAAACAGATAGAAAAAACCATTGGGAGTTTTTTTGATTCCCTTGATGAAAAATACGAAAGTGCAAAGGAGGCGTAACGCATGCCCCTTAAAGAATACATGGGCCTTTCTCAAATAAACGGACCGTTGATCTTTGTCGAAAATGTTGGAAATGTTGGATACAACGAAGTCGTAGAGGTTAATTTCCGTCAGGAAAAACGGATCGGTCAAGTTGTTCAAATAAGCGATAAGTTCGCCGTTATCCAGGTGTTTCAGGGAACAGAAGGGCTAAACATAAATGAGACGAGGGTTAAATTTCTTGGAAAAACTCTTCAGGTTAAAGTTTCCGAAGAGATCCTGGGAAGAATTTTTAACGGGATCGGTGAACCAATAGATGGTGGTGTAGACATTATAAACGGGGTTTATCAAGACATAAACGGTTCTCCAATAAACCCCGCTTCAAGAATGTATCCAAGAAATTTCATTCAAACTGGCGTATCCGCAATAGATGGCTTAATGACCTTGATCCGTGGTCAGAAGCTCCCGATATTTTCAGGAAATGGACTCCCTCATAACAGACTCGCGGTTCAAATCACCAAACAGGCCAAGATCAAAGGAGAAGAAAGTGGCAATTTCGCGATAGTGTTTGCGGCTATGGGTATAAAACACGACGATGCACAATTCATGCTTTCGAGTTTTGAAGAGTCTGGAGCCATCAAAAACGTCGTCACCTTCTTAAATTTGGCAGATGATCCGACAATTGAAAGAATAGCCACACCAAGAGTGGCACTTACGGCTGCAGAATATCTTGCGTTTGAGAAAGATATGCACGTGCTTGTCATACTCACAGACATGACCAACTATTGTGAAGCTTTGCGGGAACTTTCAACTTCTAGAGGAGAAGTTCCGTCAAGAAAGGGTTATCCGGGATATCTTTACAGTGATTTAGCCAGTATGTACGAAAGAGCTGGCATGATAAGGGATAAAAAAGGTTCGGTCACCCAAATACCCATCTTATCGATGCCAAACGATGACATAACCCATCCAATACCGGATTTAACCGGGTACATAACCGAAGGGCAGATAGTTTTGAGTCGTGAGCTTCAAAGGAAGGGAGTTTACCCTCCCATAGGCATTTTGCCTTCTCTTTCAAGACTTATGAAAGATGGCATAGGCGAAGGTTACACACGTGCAGACCATCCACACGTTTCGAGTCAACTCTTCGCGGCGTACAGCCGCGTGCAAGAGGTAAGGGCACTTGCTTCTATAATAGGAGAAGAGGAATTGACAAACATTGACAGGAGATATCTGAAATTTGGTGATGCTTTTGAAAAAGAATTTCTCTCTCAAGGTTACGATGAAGATCGCTCGATAGAAGAAACCCTCGCTCTGGGTTGGAAACTGCTTGGGAATCTTCCTCAATCTGAGCTTACGCGTGTCAGTGAAGATGAACTGAAACGGTACTATAAGGAAATAAAGGAGAGTTAAAATGCCTATAAGTGTTTCTCCGACCAAAAGTAAACTCATAGAAACGAAAAGGGCCCTTGCACTTGCCATTGAAGGACACACACTTCTTGATAAAAAAAGAAACGTTCTTATTCGCGAAATGATGCGTTTCATAGATTCAGCTCGAGAAGTTCAAGAAAGTATGGAGACCGTCTTTGCAGAAGCTTACGATGGGCTTCAAAAAGCAAATCTAAGTATAGGTATAGAACATGTAGAAGAAGTTGGACTTGCCGTGGAAGAAGTGAGCGATCTTTCCATACGTCTCAGAAGTATCATGGGAGTTGAGATACCAGATATAAAAGAAATAGACGATTCTATAACGCCTTCTTACGGATTTGTAAGGACAAATGCCAATTTAGACAAAGCTCATAAAGCGTTCAAACGTGCACTCTCGTTGATAGCTCGGCTTACCGAAATAGAAACGACCATTTACAGGCTTGCCGTGGAAATAAAAAAAACTCAGCGCCGAGTCAACGCACTTGAAAACGTTCTCATCCCTCAGTACAAAGAGACGGTAAAATTCATAGAATCATACATAGAAGAAGCGGAAAGAGATGACTTCTTCCGCATGAAGCGTTTAAAACAGAGAAAATAAGGCCCCTAATTCAATTCTTTTAAATTGATCGCTAACTCCTCACAGTGAGTCTCTTTTCACAAACCGTTTTATTGCTTTAAGAATGTTCTCCGGGTCAAGATGAGCTTCTTCGACAACCTCATCTAAAGTGCCGCCTGTGCGCCATCTGTTGTCCCAATCAGAAGATAGGAAATATTTTGCACATCTTTTGGTGGCTAACCAATCTTCAACGGCCTTCAACGATTCATTCGTTATCACCATGGAATTTTCCCAATCTTCCCACGGAAGAACTCTTTTTTTGTATTCATCAGATTGCATGTCGAAGAGTTCTTTTGAAGGTACGGCAACGATTTTAAGATTGTATTTTGCATCTAACTCATCGATAATTTTGAGCAAGTTGTAAGTGGACACCGTACCTCTCACCAGGATCGTTCCGTCTTTCTTGCCTGATTTAAAATCTCTCAGAATGTACGCACCTCTTGCAGCTTCATAGTGTGACGGTATACGTAGCTTTTCTCTGTCTGGAATTTCTATTGGAGGTCTTGTAAGATGCAAAGCAATTATCGGAATGTTTGTTGAAAATGCCGCACCAAGCAAAACTGGTACCTCGTTCGCTTCCCACGGATACAAATTTATGATGTGCCCCTTTGGAAAGAGTTGAGTGACTATCGGTGAAAAAATTCCAAAGTGCGTTCTCGAGTCATCAGCCGTTTCTGGTCCAGAATGTCCCGCAATCCACAAAACTTTACCAAGTTTTATGGGACAATCTTGAACCATCTGAGAAAACAATCTGTACGCACCATATTTGAGATAAGAGAATGAACCATATGTGGATGTTGCCATGTAAAAACCGTTGAACGATTCAAACGGCTTCTCTGAAAAATTAACAGCTGCCACTCCACATGAAATTCCGGCATTTGTAAATTCCGTAATCTCTTGAGGAAGCAAAACACCTTCGGGATTCTTCTCTTTGTTGTACCAACCATACCCTTTAAAATCACCAAAGGATTCGGCAAAACCAGAAATATTCGTGGATTTTGCAAGATCAGCAGAGGCTGCCAAAAACAAAGGCCGTCCATACCGCTTGGCACTTTCTGCATTGATCCATGCCCCCCATGTCTTCAACGCATTCCTATTTGCCACCTTAGAGCCAGGTTCGAAGAAAATTTCTTTGGGATATTTTTGGTAGTCGAAAAGTGCTTTGTCCTCAAATATCTTGGGATTCAAGGTTATTCTTCTCTCCGGAATACTTTCTGCTATTTCGATGATTTTATCTGTAAGATGCGTTAAAAGCTGCTCGTTTTTCAAAACGACATCAAGTGCAGTTTTCAAATTCTCTTCAGTTTGCTTCACGAATTCGTCATGAGCTGGGGCGGGTTTGCCATATCCGATAAATTCAACTCCGTAGCGCTGAATAAATTCATCTCTTGTTCTCCAGAAAATATCAGAGTTCGCCTTATGTGGTGTGCCATGGGATTTGTTATCATAAATTCCATAACCGTAACCTTTGCGCGTTCTAAACCAAGCAATGTTTGGAACATTAGGTTTCTTCTGTGCTTCCAACTTTTCTAAAGTTTCATTCACTTCTTTCCAATCATGACCATTTTCGCATCCTGTGACATTCCATCCGTAAGATCTGAACCAATCTTCAGGTGTTCCGTATACAACAGAATTTGTTGGTCTATCGTCTATGCCGTAGTTATTCCAATCTATCAGCCAGTATAGGTT
>WFSH01000047.1 GCA_015486145.1 Mesoaciditogaceae bacterium | reverse complement strand
TGGAGGCGACGGTGGGATTTGAACCCACGAATAAGGATTTTGCAGACCCTCGCCTTTGACCCCTTGGCTACGTCGCCAGATCCGCTGGAATTCTAACATTTCAAGGCTGTTTACGTCAAGCCTTGGTATCTATTTTTGAACCGCTGAAAAGTTCGGAAAAGGTGGTTACCATTCCCCTGGAACTGTAAGCACGTCCTTTGTGATCGTACGTTGACATTCTCAACAATTTGTTGAGATCTTCAGGCCTTATCCCGCTTTTAGGTGCTTGAGTTACGGTTCTAACGGGATTAACCACCGTGGGAACGATTCTGTTTACAGGTGGAAGATTAACAGGCTGTACTCTCACTTTGATCACCTCTTTGTTTTTATTTTAGCATTTTTGAAGACTTTTTTTGAAATGTAAAAAGAAATTATTCCGCCTATTCCAAGCACTATCGCACTTATGAGATCGAGAGTTTCGTTAAAGTTCCAATAACCATTGGATATCAAAGACTCGAGTCCATTGGAAAAGTACTCTATGGCAAAATACGTGCTGAATATCATGCTTAAAAGCCCTCCAGTTAACGTGTGGGCCGCCCTTCTTTTTTTACCAGAAAAGACATCCAAGAGTCCAAAGGCAAAAACTGCAGAAACTGTGAATGCAACAAACGCGTCCATGTAATCGTTGTGAATTACCAAATCTATTCCGAGCAAAGCGTAACCAATCGCCATGATCGTGGAAAGGACCGTCATATTCTCACCACCAGGTGACCAACCGTTTCAAAAAGAAAGGTTATGATGTAAGCGCTGGATAAACTCCAAATCACCGAAAGTATTGGCCATTTATAGCTACCGGTTTCCATGTGCATAACGGCCTGAGTGGCCACACACGGTATGTATATGAGAACGAAGAGCATCAAGGCGTACGCGTTGATGGGATCGAGGACGGTTTTCAAGAATACACTGAGATTTCCTCCGGCAAATGTGCCAAGCGTTGTAACCGTGACCTCTTTTGCAACTCCACCAAACAGCAGTGCGAGCGTTATGTGCCAACCAAAATGCAACGGAGCGAATATAGGTGCCAAAGTTTTTCCAATATCAGCTGCCCAGGAGTTTTGTGCACTCGTCCCCCATGGCATGTTTGAGAGGAACCAAACCAACACCGTGGCTCCCAAAATTATTCCTCCGGCCTTCTTCAAGAAATGTTTACCCCTCGACCACATGTAAATCCACAGTCCCTTTCCCGTTGGAAGTTGGTATCTCGGAAGCTCCATCGTCAAGGGGGAAGATTCTCTACTTTTGAGAAGAAAACTGAAAACAACTGCCATGCTGAGGGCAAAAACCACACTGACCATGTATATTGAGAAGATCACGAGGCCGGCAAATTTTCCAAAGAACGCCCCAGCTATCACCGCGTAAACCACAAGACGCGCGCTGCAGCTTATAAAGGGGTTGATCAGTATGGAAATGATCCTCTCCTTTTCGCTTTCAACTGTTCTTGTAGTCATTATGGCAGACGCGTTGCAACCAAATCCGAGTATCATCGGGATAAAGGCCTTTCCACTGAGCTTGAATCTGTGCATCAGTCGATCTATCAGAAAAGCGGCCCTTGACATGTAACCGGTATCTTCCAAAATTCCCATGGCGAAGAACATGAAGAATATGAGTGGAACGAAGACGAGAACGGATCCCACCCCGGATATTATTCCGTCACCTATGAGCGAACCCAACCATCCCGGTATGGCGTGTGCATAGCTTCCCAAGGCGTTGAATCCGAGTTCTATGAGATCGCTCAAGGGAGAAGAGGATGAAAATGCGAATTCAAACATCATCCACAAGATGGATACGAATATTGGTATACCGAGGATTTTGTGTGTGAAAACGTGATCTAAAGCGTCGGTCACCGTCCACGATGCTTTTGGTCTCACCTCAACCTGTTTAAGTGTGGAAGATATGAAGTTGTATCTCGATCTCGCTATGACGAGCGAAGCGTTTTGGTACTCACTCGCGGCAGCGGCTTTCTCAACCTCTTTTATGAGCCCGCCCTTCTCGAGAATTTTTTTTGCCAGCTCATCTCCCTCACTAAAGGATAATGCAAGCCATCTTAGGGGTATACCGTTGTTTTTCAGCTCACCTTTTGATATCTCTTCTATTTTTTTAACCAGCTTTTCAAATGGTTCGGGATATATTTGGTATCGAACCGAAAGGGACGTGTCAAGCGCTGCCTCCATTATTTCATCCAAGTCCACACCCTTAGTTGCGACGGTTTCAACCACTCTTATTCCAAGACGTTTGGAAAGTTCAGAGGTGTTTATTTTTATGTCCATGTTTTCGACCTGATCCATTTGGTTCAAAATCAAAACGGTTTTTAAGTTCATCTCGGAAAGTTGTATGGTGAGATAGAGGTTCCTACTCAGATTCGTGGCATCCACAACATCCAAAACCACGTCTGGGCGTTCTTGAATGAGATAATCGCGGGCCACTCTTTCATCAATTGATCTTGCCCTAAGCGTGTATATGCCTGGAAGATCCACAACATCCACTTCGTAGTCTTTCCACGAAAATCTCCCAGTTTTTTTCTCAACGGTAACACCAGGCCAATTTGCCACGTATTGATGAGAGCCCGTTAACGCGTTAAAAAGAGCGGTCTTTCCAACATTCGGGTTTCCAACGAGTGCGATCTTTATTTTTTTTGCCATTATTTCACAGCCTCTACAAATATCTTCTCTGAGAATCCTCGACCGATCGTGTATTCTCTACCGTTCACCATCACGATGATCTTTCCCCGTAAGGGGTTGGAAATCACTTCAACTATGTTGCCAATGGAAAGACCGTTGTTTTTAGCACGTTCCATAAATCTCGGACCGCCACCCAAAAAACTCACTATCTTGTACACGCCTTTTTCGGCCACGGCAAGTGGCATTGGGTAAATGGGCCTGACTTTTATCATCTGAGATTCATCTTCACGAAGGAATATCTTGGTTGAATCGACGAGATAAATGGTGGGATCTCCCATCGGAGCACGCCTTACAACCTCTATCATCTTGCCCGGCAACCACCCCATCCCCATGAGGCGGTTTTTCAAGGAGTCCGGGATATCTGAGTCTACCAATACGCATTTCGTGTTTTCAGGGCAGTCTCTGAGTGTGACGATCATGATTTCATCTCCTTATTGAGAACATTTCTCAATAACTCTGGATCAAATTCTATCACCAAAGTTAGACTTTTTCAATCTACATTTTGCATATATATACTCATTTACATGGAGGTTAAAAGCTTTCTTTGTAACACCCCCGTGAAATCAGCATTCAAAGCCCATTTTCTTGATCGACCACCACACTCTTGAGATTGGCAGACCCACAACTGTAAAAAAATCTCCATCTATACGTTCAACGAGGATCATTCCCATGTCATCTTGAAC
>WFSH01000046.1 GCA_015486145.1 Mesoaciditogaceae bacterium | reverse complement strand
TGTGGATTTATACGAATATTCACATTTTGAACACGATCCAAATCGCCCGCGATCTTATTCACGCGAAAAAGTTCGTTAAGAGATTCCACGTTTATCGATTTTATCCCATATTTTATCGCTTGAAAAATTTCTTCGTTACTCTTTCCCGGCCCTGCAAAGATTATTTTTTCAGGTGTTACTCCTACACTTACTGCGGTTTTAAGTTCACCACCAGAAGCTATCTCAATCCCACATCCAAGGGTATATAGAAATTTAACAACGTTGATATTTGAATTGGCCTTCATGGAATAGTAAATTTGAAAGTTCTCTGGTAACGCTTTTCTCAACTTCTCGAATTTTTCTCTTATCTTCTCAAGGTCGTAGATAAAAAAAGGCCGAACAGATCTGAGAATGAATCTCTTTATCTCCAAATTGGATAAGAATGGATCCCGGCTTGTAAAATCATACTTCAACATACGAAAAGAACCTCCCGATCGAATTCAATCCTTTTTTCAAGGTTTCAGGATCCACTCCGAAGGAAATTCGAATAAAATCCCTGCCTTGCTCACCAAATGCGATACCTGGGATGGTGATAACATTTTCTCTTTTCAAGAGTGCATCCGCGATCTCTTTACCATCTCCATAAGCCGATACATTTACGAAGATATAGATTCCACCAACAGGTTTTTTATATTTTATCAACGGAACTTTATCAAGTTCTCTTAACGCCAAATCCCTGTTAAATCTCATGGCGTTTCTAACGCCGCGATCTCCGAGTTTCAAAGCTGCTGTCGCCGCAATCTGATTTATTCCGGATATGCATGAAACTGTATACATGTGTGCCTTCAAAACCTGTGAAATGTTCTGTCGTGACGATATAATCCAGCCTATTCTCCAACCACTCATTGAATATTCTTTCGAAACACCGGATATCACATACACTTTTTCAAGTGGTAAAAACGAGGAAATGGACATAGCTACGCCCTCGTAACTTAATCCTTTGTATATTTCATCTGACAGGACAGAAATGTTTCGACTTTCCAATAAAAAAGCAAAATGCTTTAAAGTTTCTTCTTTAAAAACAGTTCCAGTCGGATTGTTCGGCGAATTAAGTACTATCAGAGCCGTTTTATCACTTATCTTTCGAGAAATTTCATCCACATCTATATCAAAATCTTTCTCCCAAAACAAAGTATACCTTTTCACTTTACACCTTAACATTTTGGCAATTGCTTCGTACAGGGGATAACCGGGATCCGGGATCAGAATCTCATCTCCCGGATCAAGCAGAGAAAACATGAGCGTAAATATCGCTTGGGTAGCTCCATTCGTAATTAATACATTCTCGCCACTTATTTTTAAACCTGTTTCTTTGGAATGCTTTTTTGCAACTTCTTCTCTGAGTACTTCTAAACCTTGATTGGGAGTGTAAAATGTTTGGTCGTTTCTTATAGCTTCTGTTGCTCGCATTTTTACCAAATCCGTTGTTTTGAGAAATGGCATCCCCAGCCCTAAATTTACAGAATGCTCGTTTGCCTTTTCAAACATTTCCCTTATGAGTGATTTTTTTATATTCGCCACCCTTTCAAAATTCATGCTCTCAACACTCCCTCAAGTTGTGATTTTTCGTCCGTTTTATCATCTCTATACTTTATTATTACTGGGGTATATATACTTATCCTGTTTTTCTGAGCGAACTCTCCACTTGCGGGCCTACTGCCAGAAACCACCACACTGTTTTCCGGAACAGTCAAAACGTTGTTTTCATCTTTTTCAATGACTCTGTTCAAAACAACATCGTAAATTTTCATAGAGGATGTGAGCAGTACCCCAGCCGCTATAACTGCCCGCTTCTTTACCACCACACCTTCAAATATTCCGGAATTCCCTCCCATTAAGACTTCATCCTCAACAATAACCGGTGAAAGATTTACGGGTTCCAACACACCACCAATTTGCACACCGGCACTTATGTGGCATTTTTTGCCTATCTGTGCGCAACTTCCTACCAAAGAATGTGAATCCAACATCGTTCCTTTATCCACGTAAGCGCCCACATTCACATATGATGGTGGCATGATCGTGACATTCGAAGCTATAAAAGCTCCTCTCCGCACGGAAGTTCCACCGGGTACCAAACGAATTCCATCTTCAAGTGAAATCTTTTTGATGGGATACGTGTGCTTGTCAAACATCCAAGCGCCATGAAAATCGTAAGGAACTAATTTCCCCATTTTAAAACCTAACAAAATGCCTGTTTTTACCCATGAATTCACAATCCATTTGCTCCCTTTTTTCTCCGCAGCGCGTATTTTCCCACTATCAAGAAGCGATACAAAATCTTCAAAAACCTCAAAATCTCTTTTAGAATACGGAAAAGAAGATTCATAAAGTTTCAAGATTTTTCCTTTCAAATCCATTTTGTCCTCCTAATTGAGATATTCTCTCAAACTTTCTACTACTTGGTGTAATTTCTCTCTGTTTTCCACTTTTAAACTCGATAGAGGCAACCGTACCCCTCCTGCCGGAAGCCCAACGATATTCATAGCCTCTTTGATGGGAATTGGATTCGTTTCTATAAAAGAGACGGTAAGTAAGGGGAAAATCTCACTGTACAATGCTTGTGCTTCTTCAAATTTACCTTCCAGGGCGAGGTCCGTCAGTTTTGCAACTGTCTTGGGAGCTAAGTTAGAAACAACAGAAACGATACCCTTTGCACCAATTCCCATTAATGAAAGGGCGCTGACATCATCACCACTTACCACCGTAAAATCGATATTTTCTCTCTTCACAGCGGTTATCACCGTCGCACTTTTCTTAAAATCCCCTGAAGCATCTTTAATTCCAATTATTTTTGGATGTGTCGCCAATTTTAAAATCGTTTCTGGTTCGATATTTACACCTGTTCTACTTTGAACGTTGTACAGAATTATTGGAATATTTACGTTGTCTGCAATTGTTTTGAAGTGATCGTACAACCCCTTTTGCGTCGGTTTGTTGTAATACGGTGCCACAACCAATGCGGCATCTGCTCCATTCTCTCCTGCCTTTATCGTGTTTTTAATGGTGCTCCCGGTGGAGTTACTGCCTGTACCTACAACAATCGGAACCTTACCTTTTGCCTTTCTCACAGCAATTTTAACTATGTTATCCCTTTCCTCCGTGCTCAATGTGGGTGTCTCTGCTGTTGTACCTAACACAACTAAGCCACTTATTCCACTTTTCAACTGATTTTCTATATTTTTTTCCAAACCTCCATAATCAACCTCACCATTTTTAGCAAAAGGTGTTATCAATGCGGTAAAAGTTCCTTCAAGTTTCATTTACAACGCCTCCTTCAAAACGATTTTCAAGATCTCGTCAAAAGTGTGAATTCCGCTTAAATTTTGAATATTTTCTGCCGCTACAAGGGCACCAAGTGCAAATCCATCTCTGTTTTTAGCGCTGTGAGAAAGTCTGATGGTGTCAGATGAAGAATCCAGTATCAAAGTATGCTCTCCCACAACATCTCCACAACGAACACTGGAAAAGTGCAATTCCTCTGAATCTATTTTTCTGTTACCGGGAAAAAACGTTGCTTTCTTTTTTCTGTCAACATTTTTTAGGACGATCTCAGATATCTTTTTTGCGGTTCCGGAAGGAATGTCCTTCTTTCTGTTGTGATGAATCTCAAAACCAGCTATATCGTATTCTGGAAAATGATTTATCACTCGTGACGCAAACTGAACAATGTCGAAAAATATATTCATTCCCATAGAAAAATTCTGACTGTAAACAAGGGCAATTCCTCTGTCTAATGTAATTTCTTCAATTTCACCCAATTTTTCATACCATCCTGTTGTTCCCACCACCATACTTTTTCCATGAGCAGATATCATTTTCACATTCTCAACAACCGCTTCTGGAACGGAAAAATCGATGTAAACGTCCGTGTTTTCCAAAACAGAAGGTGAAAGCTCATCTAAAACGTATCCTTGCTTGGGATCCACAATAACTGAAATGCTGTGTCCCCGTGCAATTGCCACCCTTTCGATCGCTTTTCCCATCTGTCCATAGCCTATGATTCCTATTTTCACCTCATCACCTCCAAAGATTTTTCCTTTTCAAACAAATACTTATGAAGTGCTTTTATGACTTTGTCCGCGTAGATTTCGTCAATAACAAACGCAATGTTTATTTTTGAAGCTCCCTGGGAGATCATTTCAACATTCACACCTTCTTTGTGAAAAACGTAAAATATTTTGCTCAAAATCGTGGGTGAATAATAACGAGTTCCTATCAAACTCACGATTGCCATCTTTTTTCTGACCTTTACTTCAGAAAAAGATGACAAACGTTTGATGAGTCTTTCTACATTCACGGTATTATCCAACGTGAGGGATATGCTCGCCTCGCTGGTTGCAATCAAATCGACGGAAATTTTTAGGTCTTTGAATATTGCAAAAATCCTTGCCAAATATCCATATTCTCCTATCATTTCAGGGGATTCTATGTTGACAAGTGTTATGTCTTTCCTGCAAGTTAGAGATTTCAAGCCTTCTTCAGTTTCATCGGTTTTATCGGAAATGATGGTTCCATCACCATCCGGAAATAAAAAATTTTTTACACGAATTGGTATGTTGCCCTTTTTCGATGGGATCATACTTTGAGGATGCAATATCTTGGCACCAAAAAATGCGAGCTCGTGGGCCTCTCGGTAAGAGATACGTCTCAGAACTTTTGCGTTTGGCACAATGGAAGGCTCTGCGCTTAAAATTCCATCAACATCTTTCCAGATTTGTATTTCTTCACATTTGAGAGCTGTTCCCACAATGGATGCCGTTAAATCGCTTCCCCCTCTCCCAAGTGTTGTTATCTCACCCTTGGAATTTTTTGCTATAAAACCTGTAATGACCGGTATTTCCCAAAATGGCATGTGATTAGTCTCAAAAAATTTCCTTATGTCTTTGTAGGTTTTATGTAGAATTTTTGTATTTGAGTGCGATGGAGTGGTAATTATTCCAATCTCCCACGAATCGTAAGCACGACTCTTGATTCCCATATTTTCCAAATATTTAGAAAAAATTCTCACAGAAAATCTCTCACCAAAGCTTAAAAGCGCGTCTTTTTCCACAAGTCTTAAAACTCCAAGACTCTTTATGTCTGAAAGCACACCAGTTAACTCTTTCAGCAGAGGCCTAAAAATGCTGAAATCAACATCCAACTCACCACATATTTTTTCATGGAGCTCGATAAACGCCTTAACATCGACTGCACCATGAGATGCCTGCATTCCCATATCCAAAAGCTCATCTGTTACACCGCCAACAGCTGACAAAACAATTATTGGATCATGCTCGATGTTTTGAATCACAATTTTCGCAACATTCTTTATACTCTGGCTATCCTTCAATGCGGCGCCACCGAACTTCATCACGATCATCACATCACCCCTTCAAAATGGTATAAAAAAAGGGCCACATCTTTCATTCGATGTGGCCCGGTGAATTTGCTTTTAGCTCATAAAAAATAACAAAGTCAAGCTTCCGCTCCTCCACCGGGCGAATACTTGACTTGCTTTTTGTTCAAACGATCATAATTCAATAATCCTAACGTTTCTCTCAAGTACAACTCCATCCTTCCAAAATCACTTTTGGAAATTCTATCACAAAGTATGAAAAATATAGATTACAATTTAATTTCAATCCTGTATATTTTGCGCCTTTTAAACACAACTTGAATTTTATCTATGAGCCCGCATAACGTTAAAATCTCAAAGCTCTTTTATCAAAGCATCTAAGGCGTGTATTTTCATACCGATTAGTTGTTTCTTTATCTCATTGTACCCTTGTTCAAAAACGGCCGCTTTTA
>WFSH01000045.1 GCA_015486145.1 Mesoaciditogaceae bacterium | reverse complement strand
TGAAAGTTCCGAAGGAACTATTCAGGATCTCCAAGCAACTAACAAGGTGGATCGAGATTCTGAATCAAGTTCAGAATGACAAAAAAACAGAGCACGCTGCATACTAACATCCTGTTAGATTCGCTTTCTCGGCACATCCTGTGCCTCTCATCGCAGCTATCGCTTTAGTCGTGAAAGCAAGAGTACATTGCACACTGTGCAATCTTGCTCTTTGTTCTTTCACATCTTGTATGGCGTCTTCATATGTTTTGACGAAGGCTTCAAGGGGTGGTAAAAACAAAAAAACAATGAACTCATATGTCCTGACAGTACTTTGAAGGTGCTCCTTCTTTTACTTGATGACAAGAAGTTTTTGAATGACTTTGCTCAAACTTACAAGAACAGACAGAATAGAGATTTGTCATGTTTTACCCACACAAAAATGAAGAGAACCAAAAAATTACATTGACCGCTTGAAAAGCGGTATTCAAGATGTCAAAAAATGATGTTATTCGAAATATGTTATCCACACTGTCGTGAAGAGATCCATACGATTTTGAGGAGATCCGGTAATTTGAGTCTTGAGTGTGTGATCTTTTTTATGATATACTACATTGCGGGCTCAGAGGTATCACTTTGGGGTAAAAAAGGGTCTTTACGATGGAGAGATGGCCGAGTGGTCGAAGGCGCTTGCCTGCTAAGCAAGTGTAGGGTTCTCCTACCGTGGGTTCGAATCCCACTCTCTCCGCCAGAACTGTGCCCGTAGCTCAGCTGGATAGAGCGATAGATTGCGGATCTATAGGCCGGGAGTTCAAATCTCCCCGGGCACGCCAAAATTAGAATTGCCGAATAGAGATGAAGTTGAAAATGTTGAAAATCAAACTTGAAAGTCTAAAGCATGAGAAACTCATGCAAATAAATGAAACTCTCGATTGGAAGGGCATAGAATTAGAGGGAGTGTTTTATCCGTACGACGAACCGGTAAAGGTACATTTAAAAGCCGAGTTTTTACAGAGCAGAATAAGAATTTCCGGTTCTGTGAAGACGGTTGTCGTTCATCCTTGTGATAGATGTTTGGCCCCGGTTTACTTGAAAATTGATGGAAAGATAGATGCTTTATACCTTCCAAGAAAAAAAAGGCCAAGCCATTTTGAAAAGAGCGTTGAGCTTACATCTCTTGACAACACGTTTGATTACGATCCATACGAAGAATTTATAGATGTAGAAGATAGAATTGTGGAAGCCATCTTGGTGGAAATACCAATAAAAGTTTTGTGCAAGGAAGACTGTAAGGGGTTGTGTCCGTATTGTGGCACGAATCTTAACGAACATCCCGATCATGTATGCGAACAAAAAACAGAAAAGGTGTCACCATTTTCTGTGCTTAAAGAAAAATTCAAATAGAATTTGAAAGGAGAGTTTGTAGTGGCTGTACCAAAGAAAAAACCTTCAAAAGCCAGAACCAGCCGAAGAAGAGCAACTTATTACAAGGCGAAGAGTGTTAAAGTTGTGAAATGTCCGAATTGTGGAGAGCCCATGCTTCCTCATCACGTTTGCTTACATTGTGGGTATTACAACGGTAAGCAAATTCTCGAAGTTAAGGAGTGAATTTCTCGCTTGGCAAGAATAGCCCTCGATGCTTTTGGCAGTGATCACGCTCCCGATGAAGAGACGAAGGGGGCGCTTTTGTTCGTGGAAAGGACACGGCATACCGTTATCTTAGTTGGTGACGAGAAAAAACTCAATCCCTTGATTCCCAAGGGAACTGAGCGCGTCGAAATTTATCATGCCCCAGAGGAATTTGGGATGGCACAAAAACCAACTGAAATTTTAAAATCTCCAAAAACCTCAATGGCTGTAAGTGCTCAGTTGGTTAAAGACAAAAAAGCTGACGGATTTGTGAGCGCCGGCAACACCGGTGCCATACTCGTTTTGGGCACATTTAAAATTGGACGAATTGATGGTATAGAGAGACCTGCTATAGCGACGGTTATTCCCTCACAAATTGGAGGAACGATTTTGATAGATTCTGGGGCAAACGTTTCGTTAAAACCTCAAAATTATGTTCAACTCGCACATATGGGGATGGCTTACGCCAAAGGAATATTAAAGCGTAAAAACCCAAAGTGTGGCCTTTTAAACGTTGGAACTGAGGCGGAAAAAGGAAACGAAACCGTGAAAGAAGCGTATGAACTGCTGAAAGCAAAACTCGGCAATTCCTTTGCTGGAAACGTTGAGGGCAGAGATGTGTGTTGGGGAAATGTGGATGTGGTGGTATGCGATGGCTTCAGCGGAAACATCGTTTTGAAAACCGTCGAAGGCGTGGGAATTTACGTGTCAAATGCGTTGAAAGATTCTGTAAAACGTTCAAACATATTTCAAAAATTAGGTGCTCTCATGATGAAAGGTACGTTCAACTCCTTTAAAGACAGGTTCGACTATCGCAGATACGGAGGGGCATTTTTGCTGGGAGTTAAAGGAGCCGTCGTGAAAGCACACGGTTCATCAGACGCCTTGGCAATTTTTAACGCCCTTCGAGTGGCTGCCGAAGGTGTTGAAAACGGCGTCTTGGCTTTGACCAGCGAGGAGGCATGAAATGTGCGGAATATACGGTTTCATCGGTGGAGGGAAAGTGGAAGAACTCATTAACGGCTTGAAAAAGTTGGAATACAGGGGGTACGATTCGGCTGGAATAGCGTTCGCAAAAAATGGGGAGTTATTCGTCGAAAAACATACCGGAAAGGTCGATCAACTGCGGGAGCACTTAAATTCTGACCTCTCAAAACGAATAAATTCCGGCATAGCCCATACGAGATGGGCAAGCCACGGTATTCCCAACGATTTAAACGCCCATCCTCAGATGGATTGCCAACACAAAATAGCTGTCGTTCACAACGGAATCATAGAAAATTATGAACAACTTAAAGAGACCCTCAAAGCCGAGGGACACGTATTTGTCTCTCAAACCGACACGGAAGTTGTCGCACATCTCGTGGAAAAATATTTCAATGGTGACCTTTTAGACGCCGTTCGGAAAGCCATTCTCGATTTGGATGGTACTTATGCGATAGGGGTGCTTCACGCGGATGTTAAGGATGAGATAATATTTGCACGACGAAAAAGTCCATTGGTTGTCACAGCTGATGGAAAAAGGAGTTACTGTGCCTCAGATGTTACTCCTTTGATCTCATCGAGTCGAGACGTTGTGTTTTTAGAAGATGGACAGCTTGCGAGATTGGTGGCGGGAGAGTACGAGATTTTTGAATCCTCCGGAAAAAGCGTAGCAAAGACTATTCAACACATAGAATGGGATGAAAAAGCTGCCGAAAAAGGTGGCTACAAGCATTTTATGATAAAAGAAATTCATGAGGAACCGAGGGTAATATCCGACGCGATCACCGGTAGAATCTCCGAAAAAAAGGTTGTTTTAAAAGAGTTAAAAGGATGGGATAATTACTTAAAAAATGTGAATAAGATCAATGTCATAGCGTGTGGCACGAGTTATCATGCTGGCTTGATCTTTAAATATTTCTTTGAAAGCCTCAGGCCCTTCAACGTGGAAGTCGAGGTTTCCTCCGAGTACAGGTACAGAAATGTGCTCATCGATGAGCATACGTTGACGATCGCCATCAGTCAATCCGGTGAAACTGCGGATACGCTCGAGAGTGTTGGATTGGTCAAATCCCGTGGTGGAAAAGTGCTGGCCATATCCAACGTTGTAGGTTCCACTTTAACTCGAGAATCGGAAAAAACCGTTTACATAAACGCCGGACCAGAAATCAGCGTGGCATCGACCAAAGCTTACATTGGACAGCTCACTGTGTTATACCTTTTGGCCCTCTACATAGATGAGTTGTTTGGAGGAAATCATCCGGACATTGTGGAATCGTTACAAAAATTACCAGAGATTGCGGATAATTTTATCATATCCTCCGTTGAAGCGATCAAAGAAGTCGCTTCAAAATACGTTGGATATGAGAACTTCATGTACATCGGGCGAGGCATAAATTATCCATCGGCACTCGAAGGGGCTCTCAAACTCAAAGAAATTAGCTACACAAATGCCGTTGGTTATCAAGCCGGTGAGCTTAAGCACGGTCCAATTGCGTTACTCGACGAAAAATTTCCAGTTATGGCCGTTGCCGTTAACGACCAACTTTACAACAAGATGATGTCCAACATTCTCGAAACCAAAGCGAGAAATGCCCACGTGGTTGCGGTACTCACGGAAGGTGATCTAAACCTGAAAGAATCGATCAACGATGCGATATTTTTACCTAAATTGCCGTCATATCTGTATCCTTTTTTGGTGGGAACCGCTTTTCAATTGTTCGCATATCATGTGGCGGATGCACGCGATTTGAACATCGACATGCCACGCAATCTTGCAAAGAGTGTAACGATTGAGTAGGAGGAAATGAGATTGGACATTTTGGAACGTATATGCGATGAGCTCTCAAAAGACGAAGATGCAGACTTAACCGTCTTGAAAATGAGTTCGTTGAGTTATTTAACAGATTATTTTGTCATAGCCACGGCAGATTCAAGTGTTCAGATGAAATCCATGCGAGACAGGGTGGTCGACATCTTTAAAAGCGAACACCATCCCATCGTGTTCTACGATAAAAATACCGATCACGATTGGATGATAGTGGACGCGGAAGAAATCGTCATCCACATTTTTACGAGAAAGGCTAGAAGTTTTTACGACTTGGAATCCCTGTGGTCTGACGCTCAAAAGGTGGAATTGCACGGAAAAAAGGGGGAGGGTTGATGTTCGATCACAAAAAGATAGAACAAAAGTGGCAAAAGAGATGGGAAGAAGCTGGTATTTTTCACACATCTGATAAGTCAGGCAAACCCAAGTATTATTCGTTGGTGATGTTCCCATATCCTTCTGGGAGTATACACGTTGGTCATGTTAAAAATTACACGATCGGCGACGTCATAGCGCGTTACAAACGGATGAGAGGCTACAACGTGCTAAATCCGTTTGGATTTGATGCTTTTGGACTTCCCGCTGAAAATGCGGCGATCGCTCATGGTAACATTCACCCGGAAGAATGGACAAAAAAGAACATAGAGATAATCCGAGGACAGATCAAAAAGCTTGGATTCAGTTACGACTGGGAACGAGAGGTCATCACCTGCGACGAAGATTATTACAAGTGGACACAATGGATATTCTTGAAACTGTATCAACAGGGTTTAGCGTACAAAAAAACGGGAGCCGTTAATTGGTGTCCATCGTGTAAAACCGTTCTTGCAAACGAGCAAGTTGTTGATGGAAAGTGTGAACGCTGCGGAACTCCCGTTGTTATAAAGCAACTCGAGCAATGGTATTTTAAGATCACCGATTACGCAGAAGAGTTGAATGACTTTTTGGATAAATTAGTTGGATGGCCTGAAAATGTCAAGATCATGCAGAGAAATTGGATAGGGAAAAGCGTCGGTGCTGAAGTGAAATTCAAAATTTTGGAAAGTGGGAAAGAGTTGAAAGTTTTTACCACAAGGCCTGACACACTATGGGGTGTGACTTTTATGGCAGTAGCTCCGGAATCTCCCCTTTTGAGAGAACTAACCGTGCCGGATAAAATGGCAGAGGTTGACGAGTTTCTTGCCAAGTTGAACGCGAACAAAAATCGATTTGAAAGATTTTCAGCAGATGCTCCAAAAGAGGGTGTTTTTCTTGGAACACACGCCGTGAACCCAGTCAACGGGGAAGTAATTCCCATATACGTTGCGAATTACATACTTTACGAATACGGAACAGGGGCCATCATGGCCGTTCCAGCTCACGACGCTCGCGATTACGCATTCGCCACCAAATATTCTCTTCCAATAAGAGAGGTGGTGAGCGCCAAAGGATGTGAACTTCCATACGACGGGGATGGGATGTTGAAAGCTTCCGGACCTTTTTCCGGAATGAACAACAGAGAAGCCATAGAAAAGATATTTGATTATCTTGAAGAAAACAAGATTGGTAAAAGAACGATCAACTACAAATTGAGAGACTGGCTCATATCCAGGCAACGCTATTGGGGTGCTCCGATACCGGTGGTTTATTGTGAAAAATGCGGTGTGGTTCCGGTAAATGAAGAAGACCTGCCGGTGAGGTTACCGATGAACGTGAAGTTCGATCCAACTGGAAAATCACCGTTGGCCACCAACGAAGAATTTTTACACACCACATGTCCAAAATGTGGCGGTCCCGCGATCAGAGAGACCGACACCATGGATACTTTTGTCGATTCTTCTTGGTATTACATGAGATACGTCAATCCTCACGAAGATGGAAAACCCTTCGTAAAGGCAGATGTTGATCGCTGGTTGCCGGTTGATCAATACATAGGTGGAGTTGAACACGCCATCCTTCATTTGCTGTACTCGAGGTTTATAACCAAAGCGCTCAGAGACAGTGGATATTTATCAACCGATGAACCGTTCGAAAATCTTTTCACACAGGGAATGTTGTACAAAAACGGCGCCAAAATGTCAAAATCTAAAGGCAACATCGTTTCTCCCGATGACATGATCGAAAAATACGGTGCGGACACTTTGAGATTGTACATCCTCTTCATGGGACCTCCCGAAAAAGACGCCGAGTGGCAAGATACAGGCATAGAAGGTGTACACAGATTTGTGCTAAAAATGTGGAGTCTCTTTGAAAAAATCTTACCCATAGTTCGTGAAAACCAAAACACCGAAGTGAATTACAAGGAATTGTCGGACAACGAATACGAATTGCGTATGAAATTACACGCCATGGTGAAGAAAATTACCCAAGATATCGAGGGAGCCTTTCGATTTAACACCGTGGTAAGTGGCTTTATGGAGCTGATAAACACGTTCACTTCATACGTGAATTCTACATCCCAAGAAGCGTTGAACACGGATTTGTTGAAAGAATTTACGGATAAGTTCATTCGTGCTCTCTCTCCCTTTGCACCTCATATCTCCGAGGAACTCTGGGAACGTTCAGGCAGGGAACCATTTGTGACAAATGCCCAATGGCCAACATATGACGAATCGGCCATTGTAGCTCGGAAATTGGAAATGGCGATCATGGTTAACGGAAAGATACGCGCACACGTAACGGTAAATCCGGAACTTTCAGATGAGGAAATCATAAAAAAGGCACTTGAAAACGAAAAGATAAAAAAGTTTCTAAATGGAAAAGTTCCCAGAAAGACTTTCGTTGTGAAGAACAAGCTTGTAAATGTGGTATTGTGAGGTGATTTGAATTGTCTCCAAAAAAGATTCCAGATCCAGTGGCGAAAAGACTCGCACTTTATCATAGATGTGTGAATACACTGCTGAATCAGGGAAAAGATACGACTTCATCAAAGGAACTCGGTGAGAGATTATCTTTAAAAGCAAGCCAAATCAGAAAAGATCTCTCTTATTTTGGTGACTTTGGAAAACGAGGAATGGGGTACAACTTAAAATATTTGAGAGAATCTTTAGAACACATACTCGGCATAAGCAAACCGTGGAACGTGGGAATAGTAGGTGCCGGAAATATTGGTACAGCACTTTCAAACTATCAAGGACTTCTGAAAGACGGCTACAAAGTTGTTGCTCTTTTCGATAGAAATCCCTCAAAGATCGGAACATTCGTCGGAACGCAAAAGATCCCAATTTACTCATTAAATGAATTGTGCGATAAAATAAAAGAGCTTTCCATAGAAATAGGCGTTATAGCCGTGCCGGCAAATCACGCCCAATCGATCGCAGACAGACTTGTGGAGTGTGGAATAAAGGGGATTGTAAATTTCGCGCCTATGAAGTTGTACCTGAAAAACGTGATACTTGAAGATGTGGACATAAGTATATCATTCAAATCTTTGACTTTCAAAATTTGGGGAAGCTCACATGGAAAAACGTGAAAAACTCATTGAGCGAATTGTAAAGGAACATGGTAACAGTGCGATACCGAAACTCGTAGACCTGCTTTTCACGGAAGATGCGGAGACATCCGAACTATCATCAGAAGCCCTCGAGAAGCTGGATTCTTGTGATGAAATAATTAAAAGGCTTGAAAGGGAGATCGAATCTGGTGAACACAACGTTGGCATTTTTTACGCGGCAGATTTGTTGGGAAATTTACGTTGTCCTCGTTCCGTGGAAACACTTTACAAGGTTCTTGAGATCGTGAAGGATGAGAAAGAAGCCATCGTGGTGTATGGTGCCTTACTCAAATTGGGAGTCAAAGAAGCGGAGAAATACCTGCTCTACGAACTCGAAGATGATCCGTACATGAGAGAGCGTCTTCTTGACATAGGTATAGCCTTGGAACCTTCGAACAACCCCGATGTTTTCAAAGCGATCGTAAAGAAAGCAAAGGAAAATCCAAAGTTAGTTGACGTCCTTCAAGTGATGTGTAACAGGAATCCAGAGTTTTATCAAATGTTGCCAGAAGAATTCATGGAAAAAATAAAATGAAAAAATTTGTGCTTTATCTCAACGGCTTCGATGCACTTTCGCTTGTCAGTGCGGCTGTTCTGGAAATCTTTAAGGAGCGGGAAATTGTTCCGGAACGCATTTACACCTGTGGGATCAGCTCTGTTTTTGCCACCGATTACGCGGCAAGAGATGAAAATTTCGAAAGAAGGGTACTAAACAGGTTCAGCTTCCTTTCAAGGGAGTTCAAGCCGTTACTCATAAACGTGGCAACAAAAGAATCAATACTGACAAAACTTGCCGAATTTTATAAATTCATGTCGAGTGCCACTTCCAAAAAGATAAAAGGCATGGTGAAAGAAAAATTCGTGTTGTCCAGATTGGGCACCATTATTACACCAAAGATGGATATCGTGTACTCGGCCGTGAACGTTTTGGACACATCAGAGGTTCTCATACCTTATAGAGAGTGGCGAGTTGGTTTGAGAGCTTCCATAGCCATTGTTCCAATCTTCGCTCCCGTTGAGTACAAAAACAAAAAACTCATTTCCACGGCAGTGGTAACTGGAGTTCCCGGATTTTCAAGCATAGAGAACGAGGAACGCCTAAAAATATTCGTTAACACCATGCCAAACATTCCAGAAGTGTTCCCAAAAAGAACTTGGGAGATCATGCTGAAAGCCGATTACACCCGGACGACAACGTTGATCGAGCGTTTTTCTAAAAAATTTGATTTCTTTTTGGACTTTTCTAAATTCAGAGAAGAAATACCAGATTTTACGTTGAACTCCTGGCAACACGCTAAAGAAATTGCAGAATCGATGATTTCCAAGATGGATCTTTAAATCCATAAAATGGAGTTGCGGTTCGGTGATCGGAGCGACCATTTTCATGTTTGACAAGGCTTCAAAAAAATCGAACTGCTTGTAAAGCTATACTAAAATGTCAAAGCATGCCGTTATTCAAGAAATGTTATTCTCACGATTGTGAAGAGATCCGATGTATTGTATAATCTTAAAGCAAACACGCACATTTGGAGATGATAAATCGTGAAACTCATGGAGTTTTTTGGGCCTTCGAATTCCGGAAAGACAACCGCCATATCTGAAATCACAAAAATAATGAAAGCG
>WFSH01000044.1 GCA_015486145.1 Mesoaciditogaceae bacterium | reverse complement strand
TCATGTCCAGAATGGTTAAACAGAATGAAGTCAAAGTGATAGAATTGATCGAAAGGGATGATGGCAAATGACTTTTTCAAAAGGTTTTCTTCTTACGACAGTTTTGATACTTGTGACTGTGGGATCGTTTTTTGCTCAGGATATTAACCAGTCAACATATCTTCCGCTTTGGAAAATCGGCCAATCCTGGACTTACAAGAATCTTTACGCATTGCCTGTCCACAAATGGTTAAATCTCAAAAGTTCAGAAATACAAAAGGTTCGCTACACGGTGATAGGAACTCGTCCATTGGATTCGGTGTATGAATACATTCTTTTCACCGAGTACTTCTTGAAAAATGGAGAAATTATTCCAGACTTTCAATACGCTCCCATATCGAATTTAAGCATAACGCCCTTCGAAGGGCCTGATTCATCGTACTTGGATTTTCCATTGTACGTGGGTAAGGAATGGAAAATTATGCTCCCATCAATTTCGTATTTAGGAAACTCACAAGAGATCAAAAAGATAAAAAGGATATTTCCGATCACCGCAGATGTGCAATCCACGGAAACGACAGTAACACCTGCCGGTACTTTTGTTTCTTACAAAATAAATTACGAACAGAGAGACGGTGCAGTATTTAGTTTATGGTACAGTCCAAAAGTTGAAAACATTGTGAAAGGACGACAAGCATCATCTGTTTTGGTTAACTTTTCAACGATACCAAGTAATAAATTGAAAGAAAAGATACTTGGCTTGGTGGAAAAAATGCCAAAAGTTCTTTCCAAACAAAGATCTTATGTCGTCTTGTCCTTGTATAAATACAAGCTGATAAACTTGGATGAAGCTTTGAATTTGATTCATGACTCACAAAAATGAATTTGTTGGACAATTTGTAGGAATGTATTTTTCATAAAAAATGGTTGTGTCGCGAATTTTTTGAATTTGTTTGTTGTGCTGCTTTATCGTGATAAGAAAGGATTAAAATGACAAAGAACGCATTCTGGAAAGTATCTTTACCATTTGTAATGGTCAATGCCATCGTTTGGGGTGTTGGGAGCATATCCCTTCCACTTCTTGCGAAAACTAACTCTCGGGCGGGCCTTGTCTTCGCGATGATAAATCTTGGAATAGCGATAGGTGCACCAATTTGGGGAATTCTTTCGAGAAAAATGAAAATTTCCACCCTTGTGTTTTTGAGTGTGACAGTTTCAACATCAATATGGATCGTGCTTACTCTTTTGAACGGAGATTTACTCATACTGATGTCTCTGATATTTGGCTTCTTCACAGCAGGTGTATTTGCGCTTGCAACGGTGAGAGTTACCGAACTTTATCCTAAGAAAGAATGGGACAAATATATCGCACGGATGCAATCGTACATGACGGCTGGTCAAGTTATCGGTGCACTTTCCACATCCCTGTACGCGGGTGTTGCGATTGGAATTCCGTTTCTCATTGTTGGTCTCATCGCTTCATTTCCACTTCGATTATTGACAAATCTCTCGGTAATGCGTAATATTCATTTGCCAGGTGTCGCTCCAAAATCACGTTTTTTCGACATCATGACAGGTCATTATCACACACACTTCAAGCTTGCTCACTTGGTTCATTTTAAAAACAAAGTGCTGCTTTTGTTCTACATCAGATGGGCGCTTATTTTGTTGGCACCTGGACCGGTTTACGCCATGTATCCGCTTTTGATGAAAGGCTCTTTTGACGTAAGTCACGCGATCTCGTCAATAATTTACTCATTGGCCACAGCTCTTGGTGTGATGTTGTTCATAGTGGTTGGAAAGCTCTCCGAGAAACGGGGACCATTTAAAGTTTTTAACATGGGGACTATCATCAGTATTGTCGCTTTCGTGATGATGATCTCTGTACAATTCGGTTTTAGTGGTGTATTGGGTATCGTGGGAGTTGTTTTGATGATTTTGTCGTGGCCATTTGTATCTGTTGGAATGAACGTGGGAACAGTTAAACTTGTGGAAGCTCAAAAAGAGGGGGAAGCTCTTGGTGTTGCCAACGCGCTTATGAGTCTTGACAACGTTGCGGGAGGAATATTTGGCGGGATCCTGGCATCAATATCTGGATATAGCATCTTATTTTGGATAGGTCTTATTCTTTCCCTTGGAGCTTTTTCTCTCGAATTTTTTCATGTTCATTTGAGGAAAGAACAAAAAATTGGGGTCGGGTCTTGAAATATATGGATCAATGAGCGGTGAGAAGTGAGCAGTAAGTAGT
>WFSH01000043.1 GCA_015486145.1 Mesoaciditogaceae bacterium | reverse complement strand
ATTTTAACACCGTGAATTTGGAAAGTCAAATGGAAAATGTTGAAGTGTAATATTCTCAAGTTTCATGCCCCTGTATTCCTCCATTCTTTTAAATTGTTGGTTCTTGAGAATAGGATACAGGAACTTTTTTCCTTTTTCAACCCTTTCTACCTTTTTACAGCAATTATTTACACTATCAATGGCCTTTCGGTGTGGGCAATTCAACAGCCTTTTGTGTGGATAATTCAGCAGCCTTTTGTACGGGCACGGCATGCCGTGCCCCTACGAAATAAAAAAATCCAACCACAATTTTTTATGTGATCAAAAATTCAAGTTTCAAGACCCGACCCCGATTTTCACAATTCACAAAATAGGTGTTTCCCCCTCTAAAGTGTTATAATTAGCATGTATTCTTGGCGGAGAGGGTGCAGCGTATTTTGGAAATTCAAAAGGATCTTCCAGATATTCAAAGACAAAAAGACGGTCGTAACATTTTCATAGACAAAGTCGGGGTCAGCGATCTCGTTTACCCAATAGTCGTGTTAGATAGAGCTAATCAATACCAAAGTACCGTGGCCAACATTAACATGTACGTCGACTTGCCTGGAAACTTCAGAGGCACCCACATGAGTCGATTCGTTGAAGTTCTCAACACCCACCGAGGTAAAATGACCATCAAGAATATGGAGAGCATCGTTGATGACATGAGAAGTCGTCTCAACGCCCAAACGGCTCACCTTGAAGTGGGTTTTGATTATTTTGTTTTGCGAAAAGCCCCGATCTCACAAATAGAAAGTTACACGCCATACCACGCAAGATTCATTTGCAAAAAAAACGATGAGTTTGACTTCGTCCTTGAAGTGGAAGTTCCAGTTCAAACACTCTGTCCATGTTCTAAAGAAATAAGTGATCGCGGCGCCCACAACCAACGTGCAAAGGCAGATGTGGCTGTAAGGATGAGAAAACTTGTTTGGATTGAGGATCTCATAGACGTTGCCGAAAATGCGGCTTCGTCTCCCATTTACACTCTACTCAAAAGAAAAGACGAAAAATACGTAACAGAACACGCGTATGACAATCCCAAATTTGTGGAGGATGTGCTGAGGGACATAGCCGTCCAACTTGAGAAAGACGAACGCGTTACATGGTACAGATTGAGAGTCACGAGCTATGAATCTATTCACACCCACAACGCTTACGCGTGTCTCGAAAAGAAAAAAGAGGTATAAAACCATGAGGGAAGCGCTGTTTTTCGACGAATACGATGATGACAAGGTTAAATGTGATCTTTGTCCCCATCACTGCATCTTGGGAAATGATGAAGTTGGAATATGCAAGGTAAGGAAGAATGTTGAAGGAACTCTTTACACCTTAAATTACGGGATCATATCTTCTGCAGCGATGGATCCCATTGAAAAAAAGCCGCTTTTTCATTTCCACCCCGGTGAAACAATCTTCTCCATTGGCACTTGGGGCTGTAATATGCGGTGCCCTTATTGCCAAAACTGGGAAATTTCTCAGCAAAAACCCCGTGTACGGAATTTTTCTCCAACACAGACGGTTTCCATTGCACAGGTGAATGGATCGAAGGGTATCGCCTACACCTATTCTGAGCCAATTGTGTGGTTTGAATACATACTCGATTGTGCGAGAAACGCCCTCAAAGATGGTTTGTACAATGTCATCGTTACCAACGGATTTATTGAAGAACAACCTCTAAAACTTTTAACTCAGTATTTTTCCGCAATGAACATAGATTTGAAATCGTTCAATCCAGATTATTACAGACAGGTGCTTGGCGGTGATCTGGAGGTCGTGCTGAAAAACATAGAATTTGTGCATAATGTGGGTGTGCACGTTGAAGTGACCTCTTTGATCGTTCCCGGTGATAATGATTCTCCACAAGAGATGGAAAAGCTTGCAAGTTGGCTGGAATCCGTTGATCGCTCGATTCCGCTTCATTTATCAAGATATTATCCAAGTTACAAGTACGATCGGCCTCCAACGAGCTTGGACACTTTGGAAACGCTTTGGAATGTTGCCAAAAAGCATCTCGATTATGTTTACGTTGGGAACGCACCTGGAATGCACGAAGATACTGTGTGTCCAATATGTGGACAAACTGTTATAAAGCGCGACGGATATAAAGTAGAAATTGTTGGGCTCGATGAAAAAGGCCGTTGTACGAAATGCCATCATGAAATAGCAATTCGGTAGTTGCTATGCAAAAAATACGTGTTGTAGTACTCTCGATTTTTACACTTGCGGTGGCTGCGATTGTGGTCTTTGTCGTGATAGCGAAGAGACCTCCCCAATATTACGTTCGTCGGGGAATTGTGTTTGGTACGAACGTAAAGATCGCGTACGCCACGAGAAAGAAAAATGCCAAATTTGTTGTCGACGCGATGTTCGATGAGCTTAGAAAACTCAACGGTATTTTCAATCCGTACGAACCTGGAACTGACCTTTACAAATTGAATCACTCAAATGGCAAATGGATGAAAGTCAATTCTCAGCTCTTAAGTGTTCTAAAATACTCGATCAATTTTGCGAAAGAGACAGGCGGAGAGTTCGATCCAACTTTGGGAAAAATCATTGCACTGTGGGGATTCAACACGGATGATCCACGCAAATGGAGGGTGCCGACGCCAGCAGAGATATCAGATGCTTTGAAACATGTTGGGTACACGAATGTCGAATTTAAGGGTAATGAGGTGAGACTGTTGAACGGCGTGTGGGTGGATCTTGAAGGAATCGTAAAGGGATATGCCGTTGATGCACTTTTGGCGATGGCAAAGGCGAATGACGAGAAATCGACGGGTTACGTCGATGTGGGTGGAGACATAGGAATAATCGGTCCAAAGTACGGAAAACAACCGTGGAAAATATCCATTCAGAACCCACGAGGTATGCCGAACAGCGGTATTTCGTATGTTTACCTTTACAAGGGGAGCATAGCCACTTCTGGTGACCACGAAAAGTATGTAATTGTGAACGGAAAACGATATTATCATACCCTCAACCCTAAAACTGGCTATCCCTCAGATTATTTCAAATCTGTGACAGCGATTTCGAGAGATGGGATGCTCTCAAATGCCTTTGATATGGCCGCCATGGTGGGAGGACCTTCTAAAATTGAAAAGTGGGCAAGTGAGTTTGGAGTTGCCTACATGGCCGTCAATGAAAATGGAAAAATTCTGACAAATTCACTTTGGAAAGACTATGAAAATCCCTAAATTTTTCACTTGTAACGATGTAACTTTACCGCCCACAACGATTTTTGTTGTTTGGATGGTTTCACAATGAACAAAAAACTTCCACTTTACGGATTACTCGTGGCAGTGGGATCGGCGATTTACGTGTTGGAAAACTACGTTCCATTTCCAGTTCCGATTCCAGGAGCTCGATGGGGATTTTCCAACATGGTGATAGTTTATGCGCTACCCGACACACCGCTCTCATGGCTCTTCACGATCGCCGTGGGAAAAGTTATCATCGGAGGTTTGATGAGTGGCAAATTCTTGAGTCCAACCTTTATGATGGGGGCAGGAGGCTCTGTCGTTGCGACGATCGCCATGTCTTTAACATTCAAAATGTTCAAAAAATCCGGACTCATTTTTCACAGCGTGATTGGTGCCTTGATCAACAATCTCGTTCAAGTCACAATCGCGGCCCAGATAGTGGCCACATGGGCAATTGTGGCGTATCTTCCCTACATGGAAATAATGGGAATATTATCCGGTGTTGCAAATGCAATCGTCGCTACAATACTCATAAAAAGAACAAAAATTGAGAATGAAAGGAAGATTTGATGAAAAAGAGGAACATTTTAATTTCCACAATTGGAGCGATAATCGTTGTTGCGGTGTTTGTTGTAGTTTTTGTCAAGAAATCCCCTCCAAAGTACTACACCCGTTACGGTGTCTATATAGGTACAGATGTGAAGATCATCTATGCAACCAGAAAGGGAAATGCAAAAGCCGTTATAAATGAAATGTTTGGCGAGTTTCAGAAGTACGAACACATCTTCGATCCATGGCTCTTCGGTTCTGAGCTTTACAAGCTCAATCATTCGAACGGGAAATGGGTAAAAGTTTCCCCCGTATTGCTAAAAGCGATAAAAGATGCAATGTGGCTTGCCAAGTTGACAAACGGGGAGTTCGATCCCACCATAGGTAGGCTCGTTCCACTGTGGGGGTTTAACACCGACGATGTGAAAAAATGGCGTCTTCCATCGAAAAAGGCTGTAGATAGGGCTTTGAAGCATGTCGGGTATAAAAACGTGGAAATAGAAGGAAATAAGGTACGGCTTTTAAACGGAGTTTGGCTTGATTTGAACGGCACAATGGAGGGTTACATAACAGAAATGCTTGTGAAGCTCGCACGGGAAAATGATCCCAATTCTTCTGGAGTTGTTGATGTGGGAGGTACTGTTGGTGTAATAGGCCCCAAATACGGAGATAAACCTTGGATAATCTCGATTCGCGATCCTCGAGGAAACCCAAACAAAGCGATAGCTTATTTAAAACTTTACAAAGGCTTTGTTGGAACGTCTGGCGATTACGAAAGGTATATAATTGTGAATGGGAAAAGATATTACCACATATTCGATCCCAAAACTGGATATTCCAACGACTATCTCGAGTCGGTTACAACGGTTTCGACAAATGCCATCCTCTCGGATGGCTTTGGAGTTTTTTCCATGGTCGCCGGACCGTCCGCAATGAAAGAAATGGCGAAAAAGTTGGGAGTTGCGTACTACGCGATAAATGAGCAAGGAAAGGTGTTAAAAAATGCCTCATGGAAAAAGTATGAATACAAACCCTAAACTTTTTTCAAAGAGGGATCTTTTCATCATTTTGGTATTGGCCATTGGATTGGGAATTTGGATAGGTTTAAAACAACTTTCTCCTGCGGCGGCGAGAGCCGTGGTGTTGGTCGATGGAAAAGTGTACAAAGTCATACCGCTTAACAAAGATGCGTATTACAAAATTTACAGGGGAAAAACATACCTCATGACGGTTCAAACCAAACCCGGCGCCATAAGAGCGACGTATTCCACAAACTGGATCTTTCCGGAGACCGAGACGAATCAGGTGAGTGTGGCAACGGGTTGGATCTCAAAACAAGGTGAAACCATAATAAGTATTCCAAACAGGATCGTCATATACACCGAGGGATTGAAGAAAAAAACCTTGTATGACGTCATGACATTTCAAAACTGAGGTGGTAGAATGATCACTTTGGCTTCGTCATCGCCAAGAAGAAAAGAGCTGCTTTTGAGGCTTTTCAAAGAAGTTGAAATAGTTCATCCAAACGTCGACGAGACGATTTTGGACGGAGAAAACGCGCGAAAAATGGTGCTGAGACTTTCCAGAAAAAAGGCGGAGTCAATAAAACGTGACAACGTGGTACTTGCTGCCGACACGACGGTTGAAATTGACGGTATGATTTTAGGAAAGCCACAGAATGAAAACGACGCTTTCAGAATGTTGAAAAGGCTTTCGGGAAATTGGCACACCGTTCACACAGGTGTTTGCATAAAATACGGAGATAAAATTATCAACTTTGTCGACTCGACGAGAGTAAAATTTTACTCTCTCGACGATGAGACGATAAGCGCCTATGTGAAAACCGGCTCTCCACTGGATAAGGCTGGTGCTTACGGTGTTCAAGATGACATGGGAATGATCCTCGTTGAACGTATAGATGGAGATTTTTTTACAGTTGTGGGTCTGCCAATCTCAAGAGTGTGGTGGTCGATCAAGAAAATGGGCTTTGAATGCTGATTTTACGGGGTGTTACAAAGAAGGCTTTAGCCTCTATATAAATGAGTATATATATGCAAAATGTAGATTGAAAAAGTCTAACTTTGGTGATAGAATTTGATCCAGAGTTATTGAGAAATGTTCTCAATAAGGAGATGAAATCATGATCGTCACACTCAGAGACTGTCCTGAAAACACGAAATGCGTACTGGTAGACTCAGATATACCGGATTCCTTGAAAAACCGCCTCATGGGGATGGGATGGTTGCCGGGCAAGATGATAGAGGTTGTAAGGCGTGCTCCAATGGGAGATCCCACCATTTATCTCGTTGATTCAACCAAGATATTCCTTCGTGAAGATGAATCCCAGATGATAAAAGTCAGGCCCGTTTATCCAATGCCACTTGCCGTGGCCGAAAAAGGCGTGTACAAGATAGCGAGTTTTTTGGGTGGCGGTCCGAGAT